>VGOO01000169.1 GCA_016875925.1 Chloroflexota bacterium | reverse complement strand
TAATGAAGTTGTCCATGCTCAGAGGGCCCGTCTCTGCCCTCCTCATCAGCTCTTCCTTGAAATCATCATCGCTGGCCTTATTTGCCAAATCCTGGAACTCCTCCACCGTCATCCCCAGCCAGTGCGCCCACTTAGGCCCAAACAGTTTGAGATAGCCCTCCATCCCCGGCGGGGGATTCAATATATCGCCGAAAAGCATCTCCCGGGTAGGCAACGTATTTGATGTATCTATAATCATGGGCACAAACTCCTTTCTCGTAGCCTGGTTTAGAGCATTATATCATTGCCCTACTGGCAACCAGCAATGTGTTAATATCCCGACTGCGTTGACGCCGTCCAGCCAAGCTGCTACCTTTATTATCAGAGGAGGCCGCAAATGAAAACAGTTTGGAAAGCACTACTGTTCGGATTCTTGGTGTGGGTGATACCGTTTGTAGTAGCGATAGCCATCTACCCCATCAGAACCTCAGACCGACCCCTGTTCGAATCTATTATGCCCGTGATAGTAGTTGCCTGTGTGGTTCTATTCTCGGTGTTATATTTCAGGAAACTCGAGGACAATTTCCTCAGGGAAGGCATCATCCTCGGCATCCTTTGGTTCGCTATTTGCTTGGCTATCGATCTTCTCATGTTCATGTGGGGCCCCATGAAGATGGCCTTCGTCGACTACATGAAAGACATAGGCCTTACATATCTGATGATACCCATGATAACCATTGGCTTTGGCTTTGTGCGGTAGCTGAATGCTAGCTCACCAAATCCGTTAGATTAGAGGCTTAATTCAGACACCAGTGCAAAGACAACTGATATTCTAGTTCTGAATCTCGTCAATAAGATGCCTGAAGCGGCCGACATAGAAGGCGGGCATCTCCTCCACATCAAAGAATCCGGCAGCTTCCTCATCGCTCCCGGGAGTGGGTTCCCCTTCATCCACAGCAACCAGGTACATCACCACCAGCATATCGCCATGAACCTCTTTGTCCTCTATCCGGTGTATCCCCACCAGCTTGACTATTTTGCCCGAGAGCCCGGTCTCCTCTTTTAGCTCCCTCAGGCAGGCTTCCTCCGCCGTCTCTCCGCTCTCGATGAACCCCGATGGAAAGCCCCAGGCTCCTTTCCTCGGCGCTATACCCCGTTTTATCATCAAAAATCTCTTGTCCCTTACTGGAATAGCCAGCGCAACCGGTAAGGGATTTTTGTAGTCTACGAAATTACAGCCGGGACAGAACTTCCTGTCCTTGCCTTCGATAAATCCCCATTCCAGGGATATCCCACATAGCGGACAGTGGTTAAATTCCTCTTTCATAAAAGCCCAACCCGCACTATTTTACCATCTTAGGGCCACCCAGGTGTGAAGACACGCCAGACAACCCTCCAAATGTGACTTTTATCATGGCGGCTGCTTCCCCGTAGCTTTACTATTAGCACAAGCTCTGTAATGCTCCGTGGAGAGATTGAAAACAAGGAGGTGCTACTATGTTAGATAAGTGTCCGGGAACTTCCACC
>VGOO01000168.1 GCA_016875925.1 Chloroflexota bacterium | reverse complement strand
CCTGACCACAGCTGCCGGCTTCTGTCTTTATTCCATAGCCTCACGATGACCTGTCGTGTGTCCAGCTCTGATGGAATTTCGGTCCTGGCTTCTCCACAAATCTTTATTGCCCGGATTTCAAATGGGATTACTGGTGGGCTGAAGTGAACGATATGGCCTAAGTCTCCACTGCTGCGGAAAGCCGCTAGATCAGCCGAGAAAATGGTCCAGTCGGCTTGCCCCCTGCAATATTTGATGGTGTATGGCGTTCGCTCGTAAACGGTCACGTTGACCCGTGAAGTGCCCATGCTTATCTCATGGATGCCACTAGCTACGTCGGCAACCTGGAAGTCCACCGTTGAGCTGCTTGCCGGAGCTACCACTATACTTTTCCTGTCTGCTTCTTTCCCGTCTATGGCCAGGACTGCCGCATAGGCCCCTTCAACATCGCCGATGTTATTCACCCCTGCCGAGACTTTGATGGTGTCGCCATCCATCGGTACGGCTGGCGAAATAGCAAGAGGGCCGACCTGGAACTCCGCTGGTTTACTAACAGGCGGCACTACCGATATGTCTTTGGTGCCAGATGGCCTGGAATCACAGCCTAAAATGTGACCGGACGATGTCAGTAAGATTATTACAAGAAATAGTAGTTTTTGCTTGCTTTTATTCATTCAGGTCATTTCCGCTAAAATAACAATCGCCGTGCATCAAAGAATGTAATCTTAATGGCTCACGTCTGCCTATGTCAATGGCGTGACATAGGAGAGGAGCGTGCGATTGTATTGGCTTAGGCAGAAATGCCTATACGCGGAGATTCAAAAACAAGCATTAAAGCCGATGACTGATACCTGCTACGGTGGCATAATACTTCTGCACGATCACTTCCCACAACTGATAGAGAGACCTTCGACAGCTCCTCCTCTTCCCGGGCCGAAGGTCTCTCCTCCTTTTAGGGCACTTCGCAAAGCCTGCTGAGTCTTAAGTTTTGGATTGTCTGCCTGCAACCTAGCTTTTTGCCTCTTGCCAGCTCGTTGTATAATGGGCTGTAGGAATATATAGGGTTATAGGTAATGGGGCAACAAATAAAACCGAAGTCGCCAAATACCTGGCGAGCAGTTGCACTATTCTTGGTCTTCATCATCTTGCTGGTGGGAATAGGTTTTTCAGTGCCACTCGTTAAGGTCCCTGTAACCACTACAGAGACCTACACTGAAACGGAATACAAAGAAGAGGCTTACACCGTGGTTGAGACCACCCCCACCCCGACAGCCGGGGCAGCAACCAATTCAATCACCTTTTTCGATGGAACGCTCTTTGAAATGGGCGCCAGCGTCAAGCCAGACCGCTGGGGCACAGAGGCCAGATTCAAACTCGACATCGCCGGGAGGACAAACCCCAGGGTCATCGGGAGCTGGGTAGTCGAGAACTTTCCCTTCGCTGTGTATGTCACGATAGTTAATCCCAACAGCATTTTCGTCTATCAGTACAAGGGACCTGAGGCCTCGCCCCAGTCTCATGATTTTGAGTTTGTACCCACGGTTCCGGGCGTCTATACCATACGCT
>VGOO01000167.1 GCA_016875925.1 Chloroflexota bacterium | reverse complement strand
CATGATGCCAGCCCTTGCAGTACTATACCGTTACCAACCGCACCCGCAGCCTGGTCGCCGCCACCACCAGCAACCGGCGTTCCTTCAGGTAATCCAAGGGTCTTGGCTGATTCTTTACTTACGTAGCCGCTTATCTCCGTTGACTCGAAGCAGTCAGGCAACCATTCCCGGGGTATGGCTAATATCTGTGTCATCTCATCAGACCACTTTCGCTTTGCCACATTGAACAGAAGCGTTCCTGATGCATCGGAAACATCTGTAGCTAAGACATTTGTCATTCTGTATCTAATGTAGTCTTTGGGCAGAAGCACATTAGAAACTTTTGTGTAGATTTCCGGCTCATTCTGGCGTAGCCATAGTATCTTGGGAGCTGTGAATCCGGCCAAAGCCTGGTTATAAGTCAGTTCAATCAGCTTATTGAAGCCGATGGTATCGGTGATTTCGCGGCATTGTATTTCGGTACGCTGGTCATTCCATAATATCGCTGGGTGGAGTACCTCACCATGTTTGCCCAAAAACACCGAGCCGTGCATCTGGCCGGAAAGCCCAACGCCAGCTATTTCAATCTTTGAATTGGTGATTGAATGCGCTTTATCCAGACAGTTACGGGTTGCAGAAACAGTTGCCTTCCACCATGTCTCGGGAGCTTGCTCTGACCATTTTGGCCTGGGAGTAAGCAGCGGGTATTCCGCATCCGCTGATGCAGTTATATTTCCAGCTTCAGAGACCAGTAGGACTTTGGCTCCAGTAGTGCCAATATCGATTCCCAGAACGCATCTCAGGCTTTTTGCCTTCATTTCCTTCTACGGCTTGCTTGCACACCCTGAATAAACTTATCATCAAGCCCCAGAGCTTTATAGACGGCTTTGTATGCGGCAACAGCATCGTGTTCTGCCTGTGCCTGTCTTAATGTCCTGTCATCGATTTTCGCCGCAACAGAATCGATGAATTCCCACTGGTAAATGCTACGTTTTATTGCCTCAATTTGGTCCTCAGTGTAGGGGAACAGGTCAAATCCCACGCGCTCTCCGTTTTGACCATATCCGGCGCGGCGCAGTTCTATCGCCAAATCTAGTGTCTGCATAAAGTATGAAGCACCCACCATGTTATCATCATCAAAATTGCCCCAACCAGAATTTCCGTGTTGATGCCCGAGCAGGTTTTCCCTGGCAAGCAGTGCTGCATACTCTGCCAGTGGTTCCCCGTTCATAATCAGGTGCTGCCAGTCCATGTTCACCTTGAGATTATCGGTGGATACGCCCTGCTCTCTCACCTTGTTTATAACGTAAAGGGTCATGCCTATATCTCTCATCAGTATTCTCATAGCTGGTTCGGAGTTCTTATGTTCCAATAGCACAACGACACCCAGTCCATTTGCCCAAGCTACTATCTCAGCGATTGCTGAAATGAACTGCTCCCATACCTCGTTGTAAAGAACCTGGAAAGAATAGTTATAGCCTTCGCCACCTGGCCAGATTATAAATTTAGCCCCCACGTCTGCGGCAAGTGAAACTCCTCTCTTGGCTATCTCTACGGATTCCTTACGAATTTCCTTATCGGGGTTGATAAATGAGCCCA
>VGOO01000166.1 GCA_016875925.1 Chloroflexota bacterium | reverse complement strand
ACGACGTGCTCAACGGCCACTCATTTAAATACGTGGGAGATAATAAGGAACGTGTGCCCAACGTAAAGCCAGAAGAGTTTGCCCAGATATATGCTGAGTTTGGCTATAAGAAGGCGCTGTTCCGCGATCCTGCATCGTTGAGCTATGTGGCCGAGCCGCAAAAAGGGCTATGGCTTCTAGCCCTGGATGCCTGCCGCTATGCGGAAAACATAGAGGATGAAGAACCAATAACCGATGGCAAGTTCAACCCTCAGACCCTGCAATGGATTGAGGAAATGCTGAAAAAGGCAGCCATAGAAGACAAGGCCGTCATCGCCATGATGCACCATGGAATCATGGAGCATTACCCGAGCCAGGAGAAGAACTATGGCGCTTACATAGTGGACGATTTTCTTGTGGTCTCCAGGCTGCTGGCCACGTACAATGCGCGGCTGGTGTTCACTGGCCATTACCATGCGCAGGATATTACTGTCGAGCGCTTCCCGGAGACCGGGAAATTTGTATTTGATATCGAAACCGGCTCGCTGGTGACCTATCCGTGCCCCTACAGGGTGTTGAGCATCGACGAAAATCAGAAGGCTACAATACGTACGGAACGCATCACCAAGATTCGTTCGCGCCCAACGGGTTTCCCGGAGTACGCGAAAACATACTTGGAAAGCGGTATAGCGGGTATTGCCAGCCGCACCATCCAGAAGTTCGGGATAGAGGCAGCGGAAGCGGATGCACTTGCCGGGCAAGTGGCTAAGGCTTTCGTGGCACATTATAGCGGAGACGAGAAACTGCCTGCTGGCCAGGTTGCTATCAGCGCTGAGGGGATGAGCGGACGGGCTAAGCTGGTGGTGAACAACCGCAAGGACCTGGTAGAGGGACTGTGGGCTGACCTGGAACCACAGGACAACAATATCACCCTAGACCTGAAAACAGGCCAGTGGCAGCAAAAGTAGCAGATATCCGGCACTCCGGCAGTTAAACAAAAGCCGCGTACGGACGCGTACCGTCGGTCGGCAAAATAAGGAACTGACACAGCTCCGAATTGGCGTATGCCATCCGCAGTGTTCCAGCGGTATCACCAGTGGCCACTGGGGACAGCTCCCGAACTCGTGTTTGAGAAGAGACGGCTCACTTCTGCTTTGCAGCAAATGTTCAACTCCTCGTATGCAAATGGTGTTTCCGTATTTAACCATGAACAGGAGGGGTCACCCCTATTGTATCGGGGTGACCCCTAGGAACAAGAAAGGGGGCAAATTAGCGATATTATAGATGGATCGAGGCAAATTTGTGATGAAGATATTACCTTGATGGCAGAACTTAGAAGGATTCGAACCGGCTTCGCTTGCAGTTACCAATGGGGTTAAGGCTTTAGCTTCAACTGTAGTTAGCCTTTGTAGGCCCCGATTCTCTCCAGGTATTCTTTGTATTCCACCATCTTGGCCAGCACGCGGGCGGCCTGTCTGCCTGAAGGATAGGAGTAGTGCCAGCCGCGGAGTCTGGGCTTGCCTTCGCCGAATGTGGTGGTAAGCACCGGCTTATGGTAATCGGCTACCATTTGCTCAGCCAGCGCTGCCAGGAAATTGGCTGAAGAATCCACCATCATGTTGCGCAGGTCATCCTGGC
>VGOO01000165.1 GCA_016875925.1 Chloroflexota bacterium | reverse complement strand
GGCGAACGTTCACCAGCGTCACCATCTGCGATGCCAAGCCAATCAAGCAGCCCGAACCAGAGAAATTCTGCCAAAAGCTGGCAGGACAGAAGATAAACAGCCTCGATCGCCGCGGAAAGTATCTCATTTTTCATCTATCGAACAGCGAGGCGCTGATTATCCATCTCAGAATGACCGGCGCCCTGCTGCTGAACCCCAAAGACCCAGACCGCGCCAGAGTTATCTTCCACTTCGATGATAGCAGCCAGCTTGCCTTTACCGACCGCCGCAGATTGGGAGCCATCTGGCTGGCAGAAGACGCAAAGACTGTAACCCACAGGCTCGGCCCTGAGCCTCTGGAAGCGCACTTCACCACTGAAACCCTGGCCAAACTGCTGCAAAAACGCCAGGCTCCCATAAAGGCAATGCTCCTCGACCAGTCGCTAATCGCCGGAATCGGCAACATGTACGCCGACGAGGCGCTGTTCCTCGCCAAAATCCACCCCCTGCGACAAGCAAACAGCCTGTCACGTCAGGAAATCCAAAAACTTTACCAGGCCATCCGACAGGTACTGCAAAAAGCCATCGACAGCAAAGGAGCCAGCGTCGACACCTACAAACGTCCCGACGGTGCCACCGGCACCGCCCATGAAAATTTCCATGTCGCCCACCAGAAAGGCAAGCCCTGTCCCAAGTGCCATACCCCCATTGAACGCTTACCCATCCGCAACCGCGGCAGCTACCACTGCCCCAGGTGCCAGGTAGTTTGACGTATTGACAGCACCCCCATAGCCACCTAAAATAGCGCCATTCCACTACTTATCCCCTGGAGGTAGCAAATGAAAAGGTTTCTTTTCCCTTTGATGGCAGCCCTGTTGTTGGCTTCTGGATGCACCTGCATCCCCGGATTGGGCAACAAAGTCCCGGTAGCCTACATAGACTCAATATCCCCTGCTGAGGCTGCTTACGGAGAGACTGTCTCCTTTGCAGGCCATGGCACCGACGCTAATGGCACCGTTGTAGGTTACAGATGGAGCTCAAGCATCGACGGAGAGATAGGCACCACAGCCAACTTCCAGTCTTCAGCTTTATCAGAAGGGACGCACAATATCTACCTGAAAGTCCAGGACAATAATGGAGCCTGGTCAAAGGAAGTTGAAGGCACTTTGACAATAGGTGCCTCCGCAGGTGCTCCCAGCGAAGCTGGCATTGAGCTTACGCCCGGCGCTGGCTCCGAAATGCCCGGTAGCACCGGCACGCCAGGCGCCTTGCCCTACATCAACTACTTCACCGCTGAGCCGGCGAGCATTGCCCCCGGCGGCTCGTCCCGCATCAGTTGGAGTGTGTCCAATGCCGACTCTGTTGTCGGCAGCTATGACACAACACGGCTTGTCCTGCCCATGACCGGTAGCGGCATAGTACGACCCACCAGGACCACGACCTACACGCTCACAGCTACAGGCGGTGGCACCAGCGCCACGGCGACAGTGGACGTCATAGTCACAGGGACGGCTGCGCCACCACCGCCACCATCTCCAGGCTTGCCGGTCATCAACTCTTTCACTGCAAGCCCGGCAACAATTACCGCCGGCGGTTCCTCAACGCTAAGCTGGAATGTCTCCAATGCAACTCAACTCAC
>VGOO01000164.1 GCA_016875925.1 Chloroflexota bacterium | reverse complement strand
AATCTGAGAGCGCCAAGTCATACTCTCCTGCTTGCGATTGGGCAGTGCTAAGGTCGGCGGTGGAAAGCTCAATTGTCTTTGTGTAGTCTGCAATGACCAGGTCCCACTGCGCCTTCATACCGTATGCCCATTTCTTGTTCCAACGGCTCCTATCCAGAGCAGGGTCAACCGATATAGCCTTGTCGTAATCAGCGATGGCTATATCCCACTGTGCCTTCTTGGCGTGGGCGAAACCACGGTTACAGTAGGCTGCAACTACGTCAGGGGGTTGTTCTGCTGCACTCTGGATATCCGGGGCGATAGCAAACTCCCATTGGTATTGCATGACGTAGTACCAACCTTTGCCAATATATGCCCTGGCCAGGCCGCTGTCACTTTCAAATAGCTTAAACAGGTCACTCGAGTCAGAAATATCCCACTGTGCTCTCTTAAGTTGTGCCCAACCCCGTCCGTTGTAGGCTCTCGCCAGTTTACCATCCATCTCAATGGCTTTGCTGAAATTCGAAATGGCAAAGCCAACTGCGCCATTGCCCAGATGTGACCATCCTTGGTAGTGGTAGGCATCTGTGTATTCAGGATCCAACTCGATGGCTTTGGAGAAATCGGAAATTGCTCGATGGTATTGGCGTATTCGAAATAGGGCTTTACCACGTAGCCAGTAGGTCTGGGCGGAAAGCGGGTCTATATCCAGGGCTTTGGTGTACTCATCTATGGCGTTGTTATAATTTCCTTGCTCATAGTATACGTTGCCTTGCTCCACGTGTTTAGCTGCTATTTCTGCCGGTAGCGCTTGAGGTGCGACAGCACATGTGGCTAGAGTTAGCGAAGTCAGGCTGACAAGCAGCACGATGGAAATTTTGCTCCTCATTTTGCATTTCACCTTTCTGTCTAAGTAACATGGCATTATACACCATACACCAGGTATGCCTAAACAAGAACTGGCTGTGATATAACCCCGGTTAGTCAAGCAGTCCTACCGTGGGTAGTCGTAGTAAGCTCTTGGGTGTATGTAAAAAAAGAGGGAGACCAGGCTGGTCTCCCTCTCTGATTATCTTCGCGGGTCTAGTAATTATGGGTTATTTAGAGGTACCAGATAACAGCAGTAGCTGCTAGGGCAATGAGCCCAGCTATGCAGATAAACATGCCACTGAACATGGCCATGAGTTCCTTGTCATTCCTGACGATAGCTAAGATTCTGGTCTTGCTGTTCATTGTTTTACCTCCATTTTGTCTCTTTCACCATATATAACGCAAATACTGGCTATTTGGTTTATATCCCTTGCGTGTTGAATATATTGTGCATCCTTGTTCTCTCGAAGTGAATCCGATATCAGTACGGTTTCGGGTAGTAGAATAGTCCTAGTCCTGATGGCCATCTTCATGGTTTTAATGCCTGGGTTGGCCTGCACGAAGCCCTGTCGGATGTCACAGTCAAATTGAATAGTAAAGCTAGCTTAAGCTATAATTCTGAGGATTACCAGGAGGCCTATTTGCTTAAAGACTATAGCTGTGGTGAGCTGCGAAAGGTGCATGTCGGCAAGCGGGTGACATTGGCCGGATGGGTTCATCGGCGTCGAGACCATGGTGGTTTGGTATTTATTGATTTACGGGATAGAGAGGGCATAGTCCAAGTAGTCTTCAACCCTGAAG
>VGOO01000163.1 GCA_016875925.1 Chloroflexota bacterium | reverse complement strand
CATGTGGGCAAAGAGCACCGAGATGGTATTCCAGGTGCCATAGAGATTGATTTTCATGGTTTCGTCGAACTGCTCATAGGTTACATCTTCAAAGTAGTGAGGGCGTGCCCTGCCGGCGCAGTTTATGAGCACGTCCGGCGCGCCGAACTCCTTTACTGCCCTGGACATGACTGACTCAACCTGTTCCCTTATCGAGACATCCAACTGCTGGCAGGAAAAGCGCTGTGCATCTGAAACACGCTGGTCAGCTATCTCTTTTAGCGCGCGCTTCAACTGTTCTTTCCTGCGGGCGAAGATACTTACATGGGCACCCTCAGCAGCAAACAGCCTGGCTATGGCCAGGCCGATGCCGCTGGAACCACCTGTTACATAGACCGCTTTGTCTTTGAAATCCCTCATAGCAGCACCGTCCGTTTACTTTTGTTTTAGCGTCGCTACGTCAAGCGTCTTCAGCCATTTCATGGTCAGGACGAATCCCTCTTTGTAGGATGTTTTGGGTCGCCAGCCCAGCTCCCGCTCCGCCTTGGCGATGGAGAACTTAAGCCTCGAACCCAGGTTTTTCACGGTGTAGGTGGTCAGCAGCGGCCGAGTCTTCTTGCCCGTCACTTTCCAGATGAACTCAAGGACAGAGGCGGCAGCGTAAGCCACCGGGTAAGGAATATAGGTAGTGATTGGAGGGACTTCTAGAGATTCTGCGATACCTGCGCAGAACTCCTCGAAAGTGGTAGATTCACCGTCATGAACCAGGTAGCCGTTGCCCACAGCCCTGTCATCTTCGGCGATGAGCATCAGGAGGTCAACCAGGTTTTCGATATAGGTAGGCCAGACGAGGGTGCCCTTTCGCCAGAAGATAAGCTCGCGTTTCAATATGGCATCGGCCAGAAGAGGCACAAAGGTCTGGTCTCCTTCACCAAAGACCCAGCAGGGATAGACCATGGTCACCGGCAGGCCATGTTCCTGGTGATACCGCCAGCAAATCTTCTCCGCCTCAATTTTGGAATCTGAGTAAGGCTCACGCCAGGGTTTCAAGGGAAAGCTCTCGTCCATTACCTGGGATTCATCCAGGCCGAAGACATCGTTGGTGCTCATGTCCACCAATCGAGACACCCTGGCAGCCACGGCGGCTTTGCAGATGTTTTCAGTGCCGCCGATAGTGACCTCTCGGAAAAGCTTTTTCGGCGCCCAATCGGTAACCACTGCAGCACAATGAAAAATGACATCCACCCCGGAGGCTGCTTTCTCCACTGCCGCGCAGTTGCGGATATCGCCAGTTACGGTGTCAACCCCTTTGTACTTGAGCGCTGCTTCACCCGGGTCGCCCGGCAGCACCAGGGCACGGACGGAATATCCTTTAGCCAGGTTGGCTTTAACCAAGTGTCCACCGATGAACCCCGTGGCTCCAGTAATCAGCACCTTTTTCACTGCGCCCCCTCCTTATAGCTAACGGTTATGGCGTGCTGACAGCCTTTACACTACGTCAATGCTGAGCGGGAATTTAGAAAGCGCCTCGCAGCCATTTGCGGTTATGAGTATGGGATTCTCATAACGAAACCCGACGTTTTCCTCGGGGCAGGCATATTGCATAGCGCAGATGAGCATCTCGTTCTCCTGATATACATGCTCAGGATTAGTCCAATAGGGAAAAGGGCCATCGTTAAGCCCTATTCGCCACTCATCGCCCATCATACCGATGCCATGCTCAAAGC
>VGOO01000162.1 GCA_016875925.1 Chloroflexota bacterium | reverse complement strand
ATACCGCTGGCATCATTTTTGGGCTGTCTGCCTCAGCGCTTTGGATTGTCACCTCCATATTTTCCATCGGCTATATGCGTAGCCTCTTCGAAAAGAAGCAAACTCGATACTACGCTTGTTTTGCTGTGTGTCTCTCATCGGCGATGGGTATCGCGTTTGCAGCGAATCTGCTTACATTTGTCATCTTTTATGAAATGTTGACCATAGCCACGTATCCGCTGGTCATCCATAAAGAATCTCCCGAAGCTATACAGGCTGGGCGAAAATATCTCGCGTATTTGCTCACGGGAGGGGTGGTATTGATCATAGCTACTGCGTTGACATATAAATATACAGGTGCCCTGGATTTCAGCCCCGGTGGCTTCCTAAATGGCGTGGCTGGGCAATATAATCTCCTGCCGCTCTTCGTCCTCTTTCTTATTGGATTAGGGATGAAGGCAGCACTCATACCACTGCATAGTTGGCTGCCAACTGCGATGATTGCCCCTACACCAGTGAGCGCACTGTTACATGCTGTTGCTGTGGTTAAGGCAGGTGTCTTTGGTTTCGTACGAGTTATTGGTTTCGTATTTGGCCCCACTTTATTCCACGAAATTGGAGCAGGTAGCGTGCTCGCCATCATGGCATCCATCACAATTGTAGTTTCCTCTCTGCTGGCCATGTATCAGCATAACTTAAAGCGGCGACTGGCTTACTCCACCGTTGTGCACCTAGGATATATTCTTCTTGGGATAGCGCTTCTATCACCTGGTGCCTGGGTTGGTGGGCTTGTTCACATTGCCAATCATGCAGCCATGAAAATTACTCTGTTCTTTTGCGCTGGAGCTATCTATGTGAAGACGCATTGTGAAAATATAGACGACCTCGACGGTATTGGAAAGCAGATGCCTATTACTATGGGCGCATTCGCGCTGGTCTCCATTGGGCTAGTCGGCATGCCTCCTGTTAATGGCTTCATCAGCAAGTGGTTTCTTGGGCAGGGTACACTAGCAGTAGAGCAGGGAATTTATCTCGTCATATTACTATTAAGCGGCCTGCTTAATGCAGGTTATCTCTTCCCCATCGTGCGGCGTGCTTTTTTTGTTCAATCGAGTAAGTACACTAAATTCGCAGAGACCTCAACTCTGTTGCTTGCCCCTCTCGTTCTAACAGCCCTCGGTTCACTGTTTCTGGGACTTGTACCGAATGGCATTTTCCACTTCTATAGTCTAGCAAGCAATGTTGCTACGAGTGTTTTAGCTGGAGTTGGAAGATGAAATTCGAGTGGAAAACCAAATACACCTGGACGCTGATCGCTGCAATTGTTGCCATCCTTTCTCTCGTGGCTGATTTCTTTATTCCAATTGGCGGGAGTGAAGAGGAGTTTTGGTGGTCTCACATCCACGGCTTTTTTGCAGCGCTCGGGTTTTTCGGCTGTATAGCCATCGTGATGATTGCCAAATGGTTAGGACGCTACTGGTTACAACGCAAAGAGGATTACTATGATTAGCTTTCCTCCGGGAATTATCCTGTTCCTTGGAGCTGTGATGCTTCCCCTTCTGCCACGGCGTGCAAGGTCAGCAGCGTTCTTAATTTTCCCTGCGTTTACCTTCTTCTGGTTGATATACCTGAATCCAGGAGACAGTCTGTCTGTGCATTTTCTTGGCTATAGCCTCGTGGTAAGTCGTGTTGATCAGCTAAGTCTTTGCTTCGGCTACGTGTTCGCCCTGATAACCTTCTTGGGTGGTATCTATGGTTACCATCTAAGAGATACGGCCG
>VGOO01000161.1 GCA_016875925.1 Chloroflexota bacterium | reverse complement strand
AACGCCCCCAGCAACCACAAAGACAACAGCCACAACCGTTTCCACAGCTAGACCGGCAGCCACCCCACACACCACAAGCGCCACAACCCACACCACACCCCCCCTCTGCCACATGGACACAGGCCACCACACCTCCACCTCCAATTCCGACACCACGTTCAGCCACTGAATACGAGGTTGACCGCCAATTCATCAAGACCCGCGGCTACGGCTCACCAGCCGAAGCTATAGCCGCAGGCGCACAAAAGTCGCCACCCGCAGAAGGCCCCTGGGGACAACAGGTAACCCCCAGGCGCATACCCAGGACGCTGTTCATCCTTATGATTATACTCGGCGTAGCCATCATCGGCCTTGTCGCCTATAGCATGGGCTGGGACCAGGGCATCATCAGTAATGCCATGGACAAGGCCAGTGGATTGCTCAGCGGCATACGGATTCCTTCGCCGACAGCGGGCACCAGCGCAAACGTGACCCCCCTGGCCATTTCAAACGTCACTGTATCTGGAGTAACCCAGACGGGGGCTACCATCTCATGGACGACAGACAGGCCAGCCACCAGCCAGGTGATGATCTGCGACCCCGATGGGCTATGCACCTGGACAGATGTCGACAAGAACCTGGTGACTCAACATTCCGTAGTAGTCAGCGGCCTTAAGCCAGGTACCAGTTACCAGTACAAAGCGCTATCAGCAGATGCTAAAGAGAACGAAACCACGGCTGAAGGGAATTTACTGACTCTGGAAGAAGCTAAGCCGGTGCCAGAGCCAGTGCCGACGCCGGTACCTCTGCTGCTGTCTGCCATTATGGCATCAGACACAACACCATCAACCGCTACCATAACCTGGCAAAGCAACCAGCCTGCCACCAGCCAGATAGAATACGGCACTACAGAGAGCTATGGCTCAATGACTGCGACTGATACCAGGCTGGTCACAAGCCACTCGGCAACACTCACCGGGCTTGCGCCGGCCACCACCTATCACTTCAGGGTAAGGTCTAAAGACGCTGCCGGAACCGAGATTGTCTCTGAAGGTGGCCGTACCTTCACTACGAAACAAGCAGTCGTCACCGGCGAAGGCGCGCAAGTCGGCAAAAGCGCCCCCAACTTTACCTTGCCAACTCTAGATGGCCAGAATGTGAGTTTGAGCAACTACCGCGGCAAGATAGTTCTACTAAACTTCTGGTCTAGCCTTCCCGCAAGCAGGAACGAGCTACCGCTACTCCAGCAAATCTCTGACACGTGGTCCAAAGACAAGTACGCTATATTGACCATAAACATCAAGGAAAACAACAACGATGTCCAGCTCTTCGTCAGCAGCAAAGGATTGACGCTCCCAGTTCTCCTGGACAGGACAGGAGATGTGACGGCTAAGTATGACGTAAGGTCCAAACCCACGTCCTTCTTGATAGACAGCCAGGGGATAATCAGAGAGATAAAGCCCAGGCCCTTCCGCAGTGTAGAAGAGATAGAAGACTCGCTGAAGAAGCTCAACTAACCTCAACCTCAGCCACAACCACGCATCCCCTGCCGCATTTCTCCTTTTCCAAACACCTAAGCTATAATTATCCCTCGTTACTATAACGCAACCGGGAGGCAAGAAAAGAGAAAAATGCTCAAACAGAAATGGTATTTGATTGCCACAGTAGCATTAGCTATATTACTGGCCAGCACGCTCACCGCCTGCAGCACCAGTAAGAAGGAAAAAGAGGTTATTGCCCCCGACTTCACTCTGCAGACCACCAACGGGGAAACGATAACTTTGAGTAAACTCCGCGGGCAGCCGGTAATGCTCATCTTCTGGTCCATAAACTGCGCATCCTGCAAATACCAGGAGCCTTTCCTCGAGGAATTCTACGCAAAGCAGACAAACAA
>VGOO01000160.1 GCA_016875925.1 Chloroflexota bacterium | reverse complement strand
TATAGGCGCACATCAGTCCACCGGGACCGCCGCCTATGATGGCCACGTTTTCCTTGTCTTTGACGATGCTCAGCTCTTCCTTCTGATTTAGATAATCACTGTAATAGTCAGAGAGAAATCTCTTGAGGAGCCTTCGGCGTATGGAGCCTCCTTTGGCTTTGTAGTTGCACTCTAGCTCGCAGATCCCACAGATATAGCCGCAGATGTTGAAGAAGGGATTCTTTTCATACAGATAGTCGCCAATTTGTATGATCCCGAATTTGGCTTCATCGACATTTTGAGGAAGAAGCGACAACAGCACATTTGTCCTCTGGATGTCTTCGTTGATGGGACACTTTATCTGACAGGGAGGTAAAAGCTGTTTCATCGCCTCTTCTACACGTGCTTCACCACTGCTTTTCGTTTGCCACATGATATGCTCCTATAAATTAGATTGTCAGTAGCCGAAATACTGAGAGCTTACAGATCTCTGGTCAGTTTTTACACTGCCGGCTTGCTAGTTATGATAGCATGCCAGCCATTGAATTATATCAATATGTTTACGACCAAGGCAATTTTGAGTTAATGGCATCTATCACCCGCTGTATAGCCACGGGGATGGCCTTCTCCACCTCAGGCGTTAAGGTTTCTCCGAAGTCAGATACGTTCTCGGCTTCAACGGCAATTATGACCACATCTTTCGGCATGTGTAGTTTTAGTTTCTTGCCTAGTTCTATTGACTGGAATAGGCTCATGTTGTGTTCGGAGAAGGCATCTCTTGGCTCAGTGCCAAGGTCATTCAGCGTTAGCCGATAAACCTGCCCTGGCTTGCCTCCACTTTTTATGGCATCAATGATAATGGCACGGTCAAATCCAGCCAATATCTCCATTAAGTCCACCCCGGATAGACTGGTGTCCTCAAGTGTTATGTCTGCCCCGGTCACCAGGCTGCGAAGCTCCCGGATAAGCCTGGGTCCTACGCCATCATCCTGTAGAATGGGGTTGCCGATGCCCAGCACCAGTGTTTTCAACGTCTTACAGTGAGGATGGAGGTGTTTACCTCAGCGCCCTCTCCACAATCTCAGCCAGGTCCAGGACATTTACCTTGCCCAGTGCGCCCTTATCCTTCAATCCATCTTCGAACATGGTCATGCAGTAGGGACAGCAAACGCAGACGGCAGACGGGCTGTGCTCCAGAGCTTCCTCGGTGCGCGCCTGGTATATCTTCTGTGGCGTGCTCTCTTCCAGCCACATGCGGCCACCGCCGGCACCGCAACAGAAGGAGTTCTCTCGATGGCGCTTCATCTCCAGGGGCTTCTGTCCGGTGACTGCACTGATAACATGGCGAGGAGCCTGGTATATCTGGTTATAGCGCCCCAGGTAGCAGGAATCATGAAATACGATATTGCCCAGGTCGACAGCGCCATTAAGCTTCAGCCTGTTGTCCCTGAGCAATTGTTCGATGAACTCGGTGTGGTGAATGACTTCAAGCTCGATGCCATACTGGCGATAATCGTTCTTAAAGGTGCTGAAGCAATGTGGGCATTGCGTGATTAGCTTTTTGATGCCTTTATCAGCGAACAGCTTAATGTTAGCTTTGACCATCTGGTCGAAGACATACTCGTTGCCTAATCGGCGGAGGCTATCACCGCAGCATAGTTCGTCCTTGCCCAAAATTCCCCAGGAAATACCGGCTCTATTCAAAATATTGGCCACGGCGGCGCTTACTCGCCTGCTGCGCGCATCGAAGGCGCCATAACAGCCCACGTAGAACAGATACTCGGTACCGGCTTCGAAGTGCTTCACATCCAATTCAGAGGCCCACTTAGCACGGTCGCCAGGAGCGATACCCCAGGGATTGCTGCGCTGCTCCATATTCTCGAAGAAGGACAGCAG
>VGOO01000159.1 GCA_016875925.1 Chloroflexota bacterium | reverse complement strand
TTTATTCTGTCTTAGCGTGTGGGGAGGCCTAGTCCTCTAAGTGCGATGATGTTTCGCTGTATCTCTGAGGTGCCGCCGTAGATGTCCTCTATGATGGACCAGCGATAGTGCAGTTCAGCTTCGCCATCAATGGGTGCCCATTTGGAGCCTTGCTGCAACTGGCCACGTGGCCCCATTATCGCTGTGGCAGCGTCAAAGGCACGAAAGGCTGCTTCGCTGGAAAATACCTTTTGCATTGACGACTGGTAATTTGGTATTTGACCTTTGTCCAGCATGTATGCCTGTTGATAATAGAGCGTGTATGCTGCTTCGACTTCTATTGCCATCCCAGCTATTTTCTGTCGGATGATAGGGTCTTTGCTCAAAGGTTGCCCATCTCGCTTAGTTGTGCTGGTATATCTTATTAACTCGTCTAGCAGGCGGCGTACTCCTCCAAATGGGAACATCCTCTCGAAGTCCAGGGCAGTCATGATATAGTAGAAACCTTTGTTTATCTCTCCCACTACGTTTTTCTTAGGAACTTTGACGTTGTCGTAAAAAACCTCATTTGTCTTGCCGCCGGCAATGCTTATCATTGGTCTGACTGTTATTCCGGGGCTTTTCATGTCAACAATGATTAGGGATATTCCCTTGTGTTTTGGAGCAGAGAAGTCGGTCCTGGCGCCAAGCCAGTGGTATTCGGCAAAGTGGGCGTGTGTGTTGAACGTCTTCTGGCCGTTGATGAGGAAGTAATCCCCTTTGTCTTCAGCCCTGATTTCCAATGCAGCTAAGTCAGAGCCTGCTTGGGGCTCGGTATAGCCGAGGATCATCTCTATCTCACCTTTGGCAATGCGGGGTAGGTATTCCCTTTTCATTTCCTCGCTGGCGAACTTAAGTATGCTTGGGCCAGCCATAGTGGCGCCGACAAGTGATATGGGGCCTCCGGCATAGGCCATCTCATCACGGATGATAAAGCTTATAGTCTCCGAACTGCCCAATCCGCCGTATTCCTTTGGCCAGGTTGGGCAAAGCCATCCTTTAGCACCCATCTTTTGAACCAGTTTGCGGCCAATCCCTGGTCCGGTAGCTCCGGTGTTCTCTGCTATTTCCTTGACCAGTTCAGGGGTAACTTCTTTTTGAAAAAAAGCGCGAGCTTCTTTTCTGATGTTTTCCTCTTCGGGACTAAATCCGAAGTTCATAGTGTACCTCCTCGTAGTTGGGTCACTTCCGGCGTCTTGTTTCGAGCACAATGAACTGTTGCTGTACACACTTTGTGATAGCCTAACTGCTGGTTTTGCTGTCTGGTGTACAACGGAGGTTATCTAGGTGGTTATCAGGTATTTTAAGTGAGTCCTATCTTCTGTGCTACCAGCTCTCTGTGCCAATCAGTGCCACCATAGGCTATATCAGCAGCCTTAGCCCTGCGGTAGTACAGCGGTATGTCATGTTCGCCACTGGTGCCAATGCCACCATGCAACCTGACCGCCCACTTGCTCACATTCTTATAGGCCTCGTTGACATAAGCCTTTGCCATAGAGACCTCCCTGGAGCAGGGCATACCTTCCGCAGCCATCCAGGCTGCTTCGTAGATGAGGTACTTGCAGGTCTCCATTGAGATCCACATATCAGCCATGATGTGCTGCAAGGCCTGGAAAGCACCGATGGGCCTATCGTATTGTACTCTCTCTTTGCTATAGGCTACAGTCATCTCGACGCAGGTCTGTATGCCACCCAAAGACTCGGCGCACCTGATAACAGCTCCCTTTTCGATTAGCTTGACAATAATAGGCCATCCCTTGTCCACTTGCCCTAGCACATTCTTCCTGGGGACCGACACGTCTTTGAATTTAACCTCGCATAACTTATCATGTGCTATGGTGGGTATTACTTCACAGGTTACGCCCTTGGACCTGGCATC
>VGOO01000158.1 GCA_016875925.1 Chloroflexota bacterium | reverse complement strand
AAGTAGTGGTATATCCTCTTCGCATGGTGCTGTAAAGGGATGGTGCATCGGCTCCCACAAGCCTGTTTCCTCATTCCAGTCCAGCAGTGGGTAGTCAATAACAAAGACAAACGCCAGTAGGTTTGGGGCAATCAGGCCAAGACGGTGCCCCATCTCCCGGCGCAGTTCGTCCAGCACCTTATCAACCATCTTGGACTCGCCGGCCACGATTAGTATCAGGTCACATGGTTTAGCCTCGAGCTTGCGGACTATCTCTTTTAGCTGCTCCGTAGTCAGGTATTTGGCAGCTACCGATTTGACCTTGTCTGGGGTCAGTTGCTCCAGGCTGTCATAGCTGCCAGCAGGTAAGACTACTGTTATCAGCCCCTTGGCTCCGTACGACTTTGCCAATTCCGTCAACTCTTCCAGCTTCTTATGGGAATAGTCGGCGCAGCCGGGCAGGCAAATACCCTTGACCCTACCGCTGCCCTGGATAGCAGAGCGGAAAACAGCAAACTCGGATTCGGCAACAATTGTAGACAGGTCTCTTAACTCCAGACCAAAGCGTATATCTGGCTTATCTGTGCCATATCGTTCCATCGTTTCAGCATAGGAAAGCCGTGGAAATGGTTTCAGTATCCGCATTTCCGGCTTAACCGTCTCCACCAGCGAGGTGAACATCTCTTCGAGCAGGCTGAGAATGTCTTCCTCGTCAATAAAGCTCATTTCCAAATCAAGCTGTGTGAACTCAGGCTGGCGGTCGGCGCGCAAGTCCTCATCACGGAAGCAGCGAGCTATCTGGTAATATTTCTCAAAGCCGGCTACCATCAGTAGCTGCTTGAGCTGCTGTGGGGACTGAGGCAGCGCGTAGAATTTGCCTGGATGTATGCGGCTGGGCACGAGATAGTCACGCGCCCCTTCCGGGGTGCTCTTGATTAAAATAGGCGTCTCGATTTCCACAAAGCCCTTGGCATCAAGAAAATCGCGCATGAATTTCTCTGCCCGATGTCGGAGTATCATGTTGTCCTTCACTCTGGAACGCCTGAGATAGAGGTAGCGGTACTTAAGGCTCAGGTTTTCGTCAACCTCCACGTCCTCATTTATATAGAACGGCGGTGTTTTCGCCGTATTCAGAATTTGAATATCGCTGGCGATGACTTCTATTTTGCCGGTGGGCAGCTTCAGGTTCTCGGTGCCTGGGGGACGTTTCGCCACCTTGCCAGTGATTTTAGCCACATATTCACTGCGTAGCTCGTTGGCTGTTTTGTGTGCCTTTTTCGACGTCTCAGGGTTAAAGACCACCTGAGCTATACCCGCTCTATCTCTCAAATCAATGAATATCAGGCCACCGTGGTCACGGCGCCGGTGAACCCATCCAGCCAGAGTCACCTCATGCCCAACGTGCTCTTCTCTTAACTCTCCACAATTATGAGTCTTAAGCAAAGAAGCCTCCTGAGTGTCCAAGAATTATAGCTTAAGGCAGCCCCTTATTCAATTTACTAATGGTCTTATAATAGTCTAGAAATATTCACCTCAATATGATATTGTTGGGGTATGAGAAATAATGATGCTCGACGGCTTACACATGGTGAACTCACGGAACTGCGGAAACGAGGAGTATCCGCAGTCCAGGACGGACAACCGGCAACACTGGTGGCGAAGGTGCTTGGAGTGCAGAGGTCGACCCTGTTCGGCTGGCTTGCTCTTTATCGCCGAGGGGGATGGGACGCCCTGGATGCTCGCAAGCGTGGTGGTCGCCCACCCAAGCTGACAGCCAAGATGATGGAATGGATTTATGATACTGTGACGATGAAAGACCCACGACAACTGAAGTTTCCCTTTGCGCTGTGGACGAGTCTCATGGTAGCTGAATTGATCTGACGTCAGTTCAACATTCATCTCAGCAAAGCATCGGTATGTCGACTGATGAATCAACTTGGCCTCAGCCCTCAGAAGCCACTCTGGCGTGCTTTTCAGAAAAATGCTGAACGTGTTGCGATATGGATCAA
>VGOO01000157.1 GCA_016875925.1 Chloroflexota bacterium | reverse complement strand
TCAACAGCGTAGCCACGATATCCTTGCCGATATTGTGTATATCGCCCTTCACTGTCCCCAATACCATCTTGCCCAGAGGCTCACCTTTTTTGCCTGCCTTCAGCCTGGGCTCTATCACCGCCATGGACTCTTTGAACATCTCGCCTGATATAATCAACTCGCTGAGAAAGTATTCCTTGCTTTTATACCTCTCGCCAACGATGTCCATTCCTTTTCTTAACTCCTCAACTACGGACAGGGCATCGGCGTTGGAATTCATTCTCTGTTGTACCAGTTGCCTGACTTTGTCTTCCTCCAGATTTGCCAGGGCATTAGCTAATTCAGACATCGTTCCTCCCTCATGATTACTAACTTGTGGTTGCAATTTCAGTCTTCAAGACTCCGTAAATCTGGGCGCCCGCTTCTCAATGAAAGCCTCAACGCCCTCTTTGACTTCGGGAGAAAGCATCAGCCTCTCCACCAGCTCAGGCTCGCAGGAATAGAGGTCAGCCATCTTAGCCAGTGATGCCGCATTGACCATCTTCTTGGTCATCCGGATGGCCAAAGGTCCTTTGCTGGCAAGCTTCTGCACCAACTCCTCGCAAGTTGCCATCAACTGGTCGGCGGGCACTACCTTGTTGACCAGCCCTATCCGCCATGCCTCCCGGGCATCTATATTGTCACAGGTCATAATCAACTCCTTGGCTTTGGCTGGCCCGATGAGTGCGGTAAGCCGCGGTGTAGCTCCCCAGGTAAAGAAGATGCCCAGATTAGCCTCAGGGACACCGAAGACAGCTTTCTCAGAGGCAATTCTGAAATCACAGTTCATGGCCAAGCATAAACCAGCTCCAACTGCAGCACCATTCAGCGCAGCGATAGTCACCTGCTCCAGGCTCTCCATGGCAGACATGAAATCATGCCCAAAGAGCTGCGCCAGCCTTTCGCTGGTCATCTCGGGAGTGCTATAGCGCTCGTCCATAGCCTTCTTGGTGAACTCTGCTCCACAGGAGAATGCCCTTCCCGCTCCAGTGAAAATGACGAAACGTGTCTTCTGGTCTATCCTCAACCGGGCAAACAGGTCCTTCATCTCCAGCAGAAGCCGGGCATTGATGGCATTGAGTATCTGGGGACGATTCAGAGTTACCCTGGCCAGATTGCCTGCTTTCTCGACCAGTATAGTCTCGTATTTCATGGCTACCTCCGGAAATAGCTAGGGCACCAATAATATAGCATTGCTGGTTGCGCCTTCAAGCGTTCTCGGGCACAAAACAGGAAATGTGCAGAGGGAAACACACAACTCTTCCGAGAAGTTAGCGAATGGGGATTTAAGAGCCCAGGATTTTCACCGCGGCTTCAGCTATACGCACGAAAGCAGCAGGCACTACGCCCATGACCAATACTGCCAGACAACAAATAGCTAGCGCAGTTCGCAAAGCCCAGGTTGAAGGCACTTTTTCGTCAGACGCCGGCTCACCCATCCACATCACCTTAACCACACGGAAATAGTAGTAAGCTGAGATACAGCTATTGATTACGGCAATGATGACCAGCCACAGCAAGCCGTGGTCTACCGCACCGCTGAAGATATAAATCTTGGCGATAAGCCCCGCAGTGGGTGGCAAGCCTGTCAACGAAACCAGACACAAAGTCAAAGCTATTGCCAGAAGTGGCGCCCGTTTGCCCATGCCGGTAAAGTCATCGATCATATCGCTATTTATCTTATTAGATATGGCGATTATGGCAATAAAGGCACCCAGATTGGTGACCGTGTAGCTCATGAGGAAGAATAGCAACCCGCTGCGACCCAGCGCATCAGCCCCAGCCGCCATTCCTACGGTGGCCAAACCGACCATCAGATATCCAGCCTGAGCAATGCTGGAATAACCCAGCATGCGCTTGATATTGGCCTGGACAATGGCGACTACGTTGCCCACCGTCATAGTGATAGCGCTTAAGATGGCCAGCAGCAATCCCCAATTCTGGCTTAGCCACTCCGGCGCACCGAAGACAGTGAAGAAAACGCGGAGTATGATGGCAAAACCAG
>VGOO01000156.1 GCA_016875925.1 Chloroflexota bacterium | reverse complement strand
AGGTGTTTCCTATACCATTTGTGCTCAAACCCAAGGAGCCTCGTCGTGATATGCTCACCGAGGTTATCACCGAAGAAG
This sequence comes from Chloroflexota bacterium, assembly GCA_016875925.1. Taxonomy (GTDB): domain Bacteria; phylum Chloroflexota; class Dehalococcoidia; order GIF9; family UBA5629; genus VGOF01. The sequence continues at coordinate 1,968 of VGOO01000156.1, read as the reverse complement.
TGATATGGGACTGCACTACCTGTCGTGCTTGCATGGAGGCCTGCCCGGTCTATATCGAGCACATCAATAAGGTTATTGACATGCGCCGTAATCTGGTGCTGGAGAAAGCCAGCATCACGGAGACAGGCGAAGCTGCCTTGAAGTGTATCGAGGCCAGGGGACATAGTTGCAGGGGGACTACCCTTACCAGGACTGACTGGGCCAGCGGGCTTGACATAAAGCCTCTATCTGAGGATAGCAATGTTGACCTGGTGTATTTTGTAGGTTGTGCGGCGTCTCTTGAAGAACGAAGCACCAAGATTGCTATAGCATTTGCCAAGATACTAAAGGCTGCAGGCGTCAAGGTGGGTATTCTTGGCATTGAAGAGACCTGCTGTGGCGAACCAGCCAGACGATTGGGCAACGAGTATTTATTCCAGATGCAGGCCACCAAGAACATCGAGTTGCTTAAGAACTATAACGCCAAGAGAATCGTGGCCACCTGTCCTCATTGCTTCAACACATTGAAGAATGAGTATCCTCAATTCGGGGGCGAATTTGAGGTGGTGCACCATACTGAGCTTATTGTCCAGTTGCTCAAGGAACACAAAATCAGGCCAGGCTGCATGAACGGGGAGAAACTGGTATATCATGATTCCTGTTACTTGGGACGGCATAACGATATTTATGAGCAGCCAAGAGACATTCTGCGCATCATATCGTCCAAGAAGCTGTTGGAGATGGGCAGGTCTCGGGATAGCGGTTTCTGCTGTGGTGGTGGTGGTGGGCGCTATTGGATGGAAGAGAAGGTGGGCAAGCGAATAAGCGAGATGCGTATCGAGCAAGTAATGGAGACTGGCACCAATGTGGTGGCGACGGCCTGTCCTTACTGCCTTCAGATGTTTGTAGATGCCATAAAGGCCAAGGGCGCTGAGGAGACGCTCAAGGTGCTGGATGTTGCCGAATTGCTGGCGACGCAATTAGAAAGTGGGAGGTAAACTCTAATGTGGGATGCATCGAAGTGCAATCTTTGTGGTGATTGTCTGGTCAAGTGTCTATATTTGGACTATGACAAGGAGCGTGCTGTTAAGGAGGTCACATTGCTCATGGAGGGGAAAGAAGCCCCTATCCTGAGCAAATGCACTACTTGCTGCGCTTGCCGGGAATACTGTCCCACTGGTGCTGACCCGTTCGACCTGATCAACAAGATGCAGGAGAAGTTCAATGCTTTTCCGGTAGGTCCATCTGGTACTGCCTGGATTGACCTGGCGAGCCAGGTACCCAATCAGGTTGTTCCCGGCGACCCTGGCAAGCCGGTGTTGTCACTTTGTGTCATGGAGAACCAGTTGCCGGAAGATTGCATAAGTGGCCAGATGTTTGATGGCTTGACTTTTGCCAGGGGTGGTGATTATTTCTGCTACATTGGTTACGTGCATGCAGGGAAAGAGAGTCCGATTGCGCAGAATGCTCAGAGATTTATTGATAACATAGCTGGGCTGGGCAAGGAGATTATTTTCCTGCATGATGATTGCTATGCCATGGTGGATGCCAAGGTAAAGGATTACGGCATCAAGGTGCCCTTTAAGTATATGCACATACTGGAATATATGCGCAATTATTTAAGGGACAACCGCAGCAAGATTAAGAAGCTAGGTAAAAAGGTGGCCTACCAGCGTCCGTGCGCTTCGCGGTATACGCCTGAGAAAGATTGCTTTGTGGATGAGATATTTGAGCTGATTGGTGTGGAGAGACCCAAGAGAAAATACGAGCGGGAGGCTGCTCTATGTTGTACCGGGGCCATAATTCGTGTGTTTCCCGAGCTGGCTCAGGAAGTGCAGGCTAAGAATGTTGATGATGCCATTGCTTGCGGTGCTGATGCTTTGGTTACGCTTTGTCCCATGTGTGACCGTGTCTTACGCCGTCCTACAACTGCCCGCAACTTTCCGAAGGTTTACATAACCGACCTCTGCCGCATGGCGCTGGGGGAGA
>VGOO01000155.1 GCA_016875925.1 Chloroflexota bacterium | reverse complement strand
CCGAACTACCTCAGAGCAACCTCGCCTATTGGACTTATTCCAAAGGCCAACCCGCCGAGCAAATACCACAACAACCCCCGATAGTCCCTGACAAGGAAGTTAAGGACTCCGGCAGTGTCATTGAATTTATCACCCTGCCAGTTGTCCTTGCCATCATCGCTTTCCTGTTGGTTGCCACGGTTGTGGCTGGCCTTTACCTCACCAGGGTTTATACAAGGTGGGGGAAAGGGCAGGGTACAATATCGCTCTACCCTGAAATATGGCCTGGAGCAGCCTCGACGATGCAGTCAACAGCCAGCGCCAGCGCAAAAATAGTATTGCCCAATGGTATGGAGCTCAAGCTTGCCGGTGATAGCCGTGTTATAGGCAGAGGCGACCTCGCACGAGCACTAAATCTGGACGAGTTGAGCCTCATCTCCAGGCGCCACTTCGAAATAAAATCCGAAAACGAACAGTTCTTCATCCAGGACCTGGATAGCCCCAACGGTGTTAAGCTCAACGGCGACAGCATCAACGGTAAAGGGCTGGTCAGCCTCAACAACAACGACATCATAGAAGTTGCCGGCGTGATTGAATTGACCTTTCAGCTTCCTTAACCCTGTAAACCCACAAGCGAACAAGCCCACCCAGCCCCATCCGCCCACCATCTTCGGTTTTATCAGATAACTGTCAGTAACCTGTCAGCCCGCAGTCAAGCAAGCCCCACCTGACAAACGTATAGTTAATACAAATGAGAAATATGTTTGCCAGGAGTCGACTGACACAAAGGTGACTAAGTCTTTAAGCACACTGCTTATCTCTGTTCTAATTCTGCTAGCCACTGCTAACGCAATCTCACCCGTCAAGGCGGAGGACTACCCATTGCCGCCGCTAAGCCCTGGTGAATCCTGGCAGCCACCATACGAAGGCGGGAAGCTTATAGAACCACCAGCTAACGTAGAAACGTACAGCCAATCCTGGCCTAACTTGCAGATACCGCCGCAGCCCAGTGCACCGGGCACACCGGGCGCCATAGTAGACGCCTATCTTGTCAACAGCTACGGGCAACCCCTGACCAACCTGTATCGCAACCAGATATGTTACTTAATCGTATCGTTCAGCGGCCCGGGCTATTTCTACCTGTGGGAATACTACCCCCCCAGTACATCTCCCCACGGACATTGGCTATGCTACAGATGGTATCGCCCATACGCCGGCGTATGGAAAATCGGGCCATTCGCTGCACAGTCGTTTGACCCCCCAGGACAATATAACTGGAAAATGTGGTTCCTTTCCGGGCAATCATGGACAACGCGCTCGCTGAGCTATTACTACACCGGCAGCCACTACCCCCCAGATATACCAGGTCTGTCACCTGAACCAGCTTCACCTCCGATAATCAACTCATTCAGTGCCAACAAGTCCTCCATAGAAATGGGAGAAACAGCCATACTGACCTGGACGACAACAAACGCTATTAGCGTAACTATATCGCCGGAGGTGGGAACGGTTGCCACCTCCGGCTCCACAACAGTCACCCCAACTGCCACCACTATCTATACACTGGTAGCAAAAGCTAAATCGGGTAGCTCCGCATCATCCACTACCACTGTAACGGTTATGCCCAGGGTGCCACCTAGCATCAGCGTTACCCAGTCCAAAATACAGAGAGGACAGACAGCGTCCCTCTCCTGGAATGCCCCGGGTGCAGTTATCGTCTGGATTACCGATATCGGCAACGCCAGCATCAGCGGTACCACGCAGGTGTCACCCAAAACTACGACTTCATATACCCTGACCGCCGCTTATATTGACGGCACCAAACAGTCCGTATCGACCACTGTTTACGTAGAGCAACCCCCGTACCTGCTCTGGGGATTAATAGCCCTATTGGTCATAGCGGCCATCGTGGCAGTCGTTTTGCTTATAAAAAGGTCAATGAGACACAGTGCAGAACAGGCAGCAGACACTGAACGAGGCCACAGTACTCAAACTGAAGAAACGCGTCCCACAGACACATTGCCAATCACAACACCAGTGGCAGAGGCAGCCCCGGCTACACTGACCATGCCGGGTGGAGACGAAATACTGCTGGCAGGCAACGCCAGGTCCTTTG
>VGOO01000154.1 GCA_016875925.1 Chloroflexota bacterium | reverse complement strand
ATGTCCCACTGGACATAAAAACAGGAGCTATCACCGATGATAGCCGCATCCAAGCTGCTCTGCCCACAATTAAATATCTTATCGACCACAACGCTAAGGTCATCTTATGCTCGCATCTGGGGCGCCCGGATGGTAAAGCGGTCGAAGGCTTGAGAATGGCGCCTATAGCACAGCGTCTATCCCGCCTTATCGAAGCACCAGTAGTCACAGTACCAGACTGTATTGGGCAAGAAGTAGAAAAAGCTGCCAATAGCCTAAGAGATGGTCAGGTGCTGTTTTTGGAAAATGTCCGTTTCCATCCTGAAGAGAAAGAAAATGACACAAAGTTTGCCCAGGCTTTGGCTAAGCTGGCCGAAGTTTATGTGAATGATGCTTTCGGCACGGCGCATCGGGCGCATGCATCCACAGTGGGAGTTACAAAATATCTGCCCGCCGTGGCCGGCTTCTTGATGGAGAAAGAGCTGACTGTTCTCAGTGGTATCCTGAATAATCCTGCCCATCCTTTTGTTGCCTTGTTAGGCGGTGCAAAAGTAAGTGACAAGATTGGCCTCATCCAAAACGTCCTGGCAAAAGTTGATTTACTGCTGATTGGTGGTGGCATGGCGGCTACTTTTTTGAAAGTGCAAGGCCATGAGGTGGGATTATCCCCAGTTGAGGAGGAAAAGCAGGATATAGCTCAGAAATTACTGGAGGATGCCAGCCACAATGGTGTATCTTTGCTTTTGCCAGTTGATGTGATGATTGCTGGCAGTATCAGCGGAGAATCGGCTGGCGTAGTAGTAGATATACGTGATATAGCACGAGATAAATACATCGTGGACATTGGCCCGCGCACTATCAGCCTCTTTTCACAGAAGATAAAAGGCTGTCGTACTGTTTTCTGGAATGGACCTATGGGCGTATATGAAATTCTGCAATTCGCTTCTGGCACTAAAGCGTTAGTCAACCTCCTCGCTGGTCTCGAGGCGACAACCATTATTGGCGGTGGTTCCACAGCCGAGATAGTTGAAGAGATGAACTTGTCGGACAAAATGACCCATGTCTCCACGGGTGGTGGCGCCAGCCTGAAGTTTCTTGAGGGGAAGATCCTGCCTGGTGTAGCTGCGCTACTGGATAAGTGATGATTGCTTTTGACGCAATAGGTCAAATTTGCACCCTTTCACCCTCCAAAATAGTACTACTGGTTATCGATGGACTCGGCGGATTGCCAGACCCGAAGACTGGTAAAACAGAGCTGGAAACAGCGCATACGCCTAACCTGGACCACTTAGCCAAGCGAGGCATTTGCGGGTTAAGCGACCCTGTAAGCCCTGGCATTACGCCTGGCAGTGGCCCTGGGCACCTGGCGCTTTTTGGCTATGACCCATTCAAATTCACCATGGGCCGGGGGGTCTTGGAAGGTTTGGGCATAGGCTTTGACCTTGTTGATGGGGATATAGCAGTTCGCGGCAACTTTTGTACTGTGGATGCCAAGGGCTTGATCACCGACCGCAGAGCAGGACGTATAAGTACCGAGAAATGTGCCGAACTATGTGACTTGCTTAGGCAAACCAAGCTAGATGGTATTGAGCTTTTCATCAAGCCGGTAAGAGAGCATCGCTTCTTGTTGGTATTGCGTGGTAATGAGCTATCTGCCGAAGTTACTGATACCGACCCACAAAAAACAGGTGTTATACCTGATGCTGCTGTTGCCAAGAAACCTGAGGCTGAACGCACTGCTGATATTGCAAATAAGTTTGTGGGAACAGCAAAGGGAATCCTTGCCCAACAACACCTCGCTAACATGCTTTTACTGCGTGGCTTTTCTAAACTGCCTCAAATACCCTCGATGTCCGAAATATACAAACTAAAACCAGCAGCGATAGCTCGCTATCCCATGTACAAAGGCCTGGCCAAATTGGTTGGGATGAAAATCTATGATGTGGACGATGGTATTGAGGAGGAGCTACGCATATTGGCAGCTTGCTATGGAGACCACGATTTCTTCTATGTGCATGTGAAGGAGGGAGACAGCGCTGGCGAAGACGGTGATTTTCAGAGAAAGGTAAAGGTGATTGAGCGGGTTGACGCTGCTTTGCCGCAATTGTTAAATCTGAAGCCAGATGTGGTCATTGTCACAGGTGACCACTCGACGCCAGCGATGCTAAAAGGACACAGTTGGCATCCCGTTCCCGTGATGCTTTGTG
>VGOO01000153.1 GCA_016875925.1 Chloroflexota bacterium | reverse complement strand
TAAATCGATCAAACCGAGAAGTCTTCAACCAAATCGCCGAAAGCTGGTACCAAGTCAGGCACTGGTCTCGCTTCACCCGCGAACTCAGTGAACTGGCGCTCAGATGGCAGAAGGGAAAGCTGCTGAACATTGGCTGTGCCCACGGCCCCGACTTCCTCCCCTTCAAGCGCGGCTTCAACCTCTACGGTATCGACTTCTCCATGAAAATGCTCGAAATGGCACAGAAGTATGCTGCCAAATTTAACCTCCAAGCCAACCTGGCAGCAGCCGATGCTATGCACCTGCCCTTTGCCGACGCCGCCTTCGACTGGGTAATAGCCGTTGCTTCATACCATCACATCGAAGGACATGACCAGAGACAGCGGGCTTTCCAAGAGTTGAAAAGGGTACTCAAACCAGGCGGCGAGGCTTTTATTACAGTATGGAACCGATGGCAACCAGACTTCTGGCTAAAAGGCAAGGAACCACAGGTACCCTGGAAATCAAAGGGCAAAATCCTGCACCGTTACCACTACCTCTATACCTACCACGAGCTTCAAAGTGAATTGCGCAAGGCAGGTTTCGAAGTCCTTCGTATCTTTCCTGAAATAGCTTATCGCTACCCTGTGAAATGTTTCTCCAGGAATATCTGCGTCCTGGTTAAAGTTTCCGAACCGACTTCTTAGGAGGAATCTCCTCTGCCGTCTCTAGTTCCTCCGGCGCCGTAGCCAGAGCTATGGGCAAAAACGCTTCAATCAGCCTTGGGTCAAACTGCTTCCCACTGCAACGTTTTAGCTCCTCCACCGCTTCCTTGTAAGACATCGAAGCACGATATGGGCGTGGAGATATCATTGCTTCAAAAGCATCCGCCACAGTGAGAATACGGGCTTCAAGTGGGATAGCCTCGCCTTTTAACCCAGATGGATACCCATTGCCATCCCACCGCTCGTGATGATGAAGCACAGCCGGCAGACAGGGCGTCAGACTGAGCACATGGCCAACTATGGTTGCCGAAAGTCGGGGATGGGACCTGATCAGCTCCCATTCTTCGTCATCCAGTTTGCTGGGCTTGTTGAGCACTTCGTCTGGAATACCTATTTTCCCGATGTCGTGTAACAAAGCTGCGGTACTGACCGCAGCCACCTTTTCAGAAGGCAAATCCAGAGCTTCAGCCAAAGCTACTGAATATCTGCTGACATCGCGGGAATGACCGTAAGTATATTGGTCCCTGGCCTCAATCGTCGAAGCTAGAGCATAGATCACACTCAAGGCTTCTTTTTCCGACGTAGCAACCGGTGAGGCAGAATCAAACAATTGTGGCAACATCTTGGAAACCTCGCTTGTCCGGTTGCCGCCGGTTCGCTTGGCATAATACAGAGCCCGGTCGGCAGCAGTGACGATTTCATCTGGCGTAACTCCATCACTTGGCCAGGTAGCCAAGCCGAGACTGGCAGTTATTACCGTCCGTTCACCTTTCATCTCATGGGCTATCTTGGCACGGACACGCTCGGCCACAATGAAAGCGCTGTTTACATCAGCATTCGGCAAGAGGATGGCGAACTCGTCTCCGCCGTAACGAAACGCTAGGTCAATATTCCTTATCGACTTCTCCATCATCTTTCCAATTAGCGTCAATACCCTATCCCCTGCCACATGTCCATATTTGTCGTTATATTCTTTGAAGACGTCAAGGTCCAGCAACACCAGTGATAGTATACTGCTATGGCGGGAATGTCGTTCGATCTCCCGCGTAAGGCACTCATCAAAGTATCTTCGGTTGAAAAGTCCGGTTAACTCATCAATTAGCGCTCTTTGCTCTGCCTTGGAATACAGTCGGCTATTCTCCACTGGCATGGCAATCTGGGAAGCAAGACGCTCCAACAGATGAATCTGCTCGGGAGTATAGGCCCTAGGGTGCTGGCTGGCGATTATCAGGCTTCCAATCGCCTCTCCCTTCACCAATAGGGGAATGTAAACAATGGACCTAATCCCCCGTTTGACGAATTCCGTACCCGTCCAGAACCTTGCACGATGGTTCAGGTCAGACTCCACAAACGTCCGCTTGCGGTTGACAAGCCACTCGGTAGCCGTGCCCTTGAGAGGTATCCGCTCTCCAGGTTGCCATGCGGAGCCTACTTTGGTAGAGAGTGCCTCAAAATGCAGGTGGTCACCCTCTATCAAAGCAATAGTTGCCCAGTCAATATCAACCACCTCTCTCAACCCCTCAAC
>VGOO01000152.1 GCA_016875925.1 Chloroflexota bacterium | reverse complement strand
CTTGTAGCCCACAAGCACGAATTTCGTTTCTCCATTTAATGTAACTGCAACAGTTACCTTCTGAATGCCATCATCGTTGCCAGTGCCATCCCCCTTTGGGTCCAAACGCTCAGCACTGATAATTAAATCATAGCCATCAGGTATATCTTCAGCCAGCAGTTTGGCATCTCCATATTGTGGGGGGTTATTATCCGCATCATATTGCCAGCTTTTCACGCGTTCCATCTGGGACTTAGCCAGGCTTTCCGCATTCACTCTTTCCTGGCTAACCAGGCTGGACTTGGAGGTAACAGCCAAGCCAATCATAAACGTCGCCCCCACCGCTGCCAGGATGCCCAGAGCCACCAGCACCTCAACGAGCGACAAGCCCGCCTGACTTCGATGGATACAGAAAAAGCGTTTCCGCATGGTCACCCACCTATCCTGCCCAGGCTGCCGTACAAAGGCATGAACAGGGAAAGCGCCATAAAAGCCACACCTATTCCCATAGCTATAGTCATAGCAGGCTCGAGCATGCTGAGCAACGCCTGCACTCGCCTGTCAACCTCGACCTCAAACGTTTCAGCCACAGTCATCAGCGTGCCATCCAGGCCACCTGTCTCTTCGCCTACCTTGGTCATTTCCACCATCATGGGTAAAAACACAGGTCTCTTTCTCATCGGCCCAGACAGGCCCTCCCCCCTTATCATGTCACCCTCAACCCCACCAAGCGCCCTGGTCACCACCATATTACCGCTAGCCTGACCCGTAAGCGTCATTATTTCAGGCAAAGGAAGCCCCGCCTTGAACAGCAGCGCTATGTTGCGACAATCACGCGCCAGTTCACTCAACAAGAGCACACGTCCCAACATGGGCAACTTCAGCAGCAACATGTCCCAGTAATAACGCCCCCTGGTGGTACGCGTGGCTAAATAAACAACCAGACCTATGCCAAACAAGCCAACCAGGGTATACAGGCCGTATTTATTAGCATAGTCCACTGCCGCCAGCAACATCTTGGTAGTTATCGGCAATTCACCGCCCAGAGCAGTAATCAAATTCATCAACGGCGGCAGCACGAAAGTCACCATCATAATCGCAATCACAACCGCCAGGCTGACTACGATTGCCGGATAGGTTAATGCCGCCTTCAGCTTATTCCTGGTAGTAGTCTGCCGCTCAATATAGTCGGCCAGGCTCCTCAGTATACCTTCAAGCGCCCCTGTATGCTCACCCACACCTATCATCCGGTAATAAATCGTAGAAAAAACATTGGGGTGCCTGGCCATGGCTGCCGACAATGAACTGCCACCACGTATAGCAGACACCACCTCGATAAGCACCCTCTTCAATTGCTTATCGCTGGTCTGGGACTGCAGCAATTCCAGACCCTGTACCAGGCTTACGCCCGACTCTACCAACAACGCCAGTTGCCGGGAAAAAGTCATCAGCTCAGTCGGCTTCACCTTGGGCTGCAAAAACGTGCCCATGTTTGGCGCAAAGGGAGTAATCGGCTTTAGGCTTAGTACGCGGTAACCGATGTTCGCCAGCATGTCTTCGGCCGTCTTCTCGCTGGCCGCAGACAAGCGCCCCTTGATTATTCCCTTCTCCTCAGTATAACCAACATAGCTATATTCCATATCAGACCAAACCTCGCATCACCATTAGCTTAACCCAAATGCAACCAAGCTGCAACTCAATCGCCAGATATCACCTGGCTCTTTGGTCATACACCGAATAGTATTTTAGTACTAAAGATACGAGTGTCGCAAACAAATTGTCAAGTCACAACCCCCGGGGGGCAATTTGACAAAGACACCCCACAGTGCTATATTGTTGTTTGAAACAACAATTATGCTACATTTTGAAAACTTCGTCAGTGTGCGCGCCGCAGCCAGGCAACTGGGCATACATGAGGAATCGCTGCGGCGGCTTCTCCGCATGGGTAGCCTGAATGGGCAGAAAATAGGCGGCCAGTGGTTCATCAGCAAAGAACAACTCGCCCTCTTTTCAGCTACCTATGACGCCAGGACAGGCAGAAGGAAACGACTGCTTTAGAACGAGACCAGAGAGTGCGATGTGGAGAATTGATAAAAGTGCAGCCCTGGCTGTAGTCATCACTGTTGCGCTTCTTTCAGGTTCGTCCGCAGCGCTGCGCCCCGGCATAGCTCTGGCCGACCCCGCCAAGCTCGCCTGGTCGATTGTTGACACGCCAGCCCCTGGCCCACCCAATAACACCATTCTCAGTCCCT
>VGOO01000151.1 GCA_016875925.1 Chloroflexota bacterium | reverse complement strand
ATGTACAGCTGTAGAACGCTTATAGTATCGGCAAAAGATTCTTACTACTCGATTATTGTGAGAGCACCGGAATCGGAATATGATTCCTACGTATCAGTGTTTGACCACGTCATAAACAGTTTCTCTTTGGCAGATTAGGCCATTAGTAAGAGCTTTAAGCGAGAAGTACTGTATTCCATAAAAAAAATTGATAGAATACCACTACCTAAACATAATTCAAAGGGACAAGAGCCCAATGAGGATTGACAGACAACTTCGTGATTGATATAGTATTAGAAAGATTTATTCAAGTATTGTCTCCGTCTTCTTGGGCCTGAAACACATCAAATGGGGAGGTTGTCATGGTGAAGGCTGTAGTCAAGTGCTCCATTCTCACTGTCTTAGTTGCATCTATTGCGCTACCTAGCTGGGCTGTACCAGCCTTTGCTGCACCTGCTCCTGTGGAAACATCTCTTTCAGCATTCTCCACACAGGATAATAGCCCTGAAGGAGAAGAACCATCTTCACCCGCTGATTCGGGCAAAGGTGAACCATGCAAAACAGGCGGGAAAGGAAAGGGCAGTTCACCAAAAAATTCCAGTAAGTCTGAATCCCCAAAACCCTGGGGCAGTGCAGAAAAAGAAAGGCCGGAATTCGGACCTGAAAGAGGGACACCAGCCCCACGGCCTGGTGAACCTGAATTAGAGCTCACGCTCTGGGTAAGCGTAAAGCCTAAGAGTACACAAATCGGCGCAGTTCACGTTAATCCCAAGCCTCAAAGTGAGACAGATGAGACAGATGTGATTTACGAGAACAAGGAGAATGGAACGTATTACCGAGGGAAATTTATATACACAACTGGCAGACCTCTAGAAGTAACCCTAACAGCCGTGGCAATCGATGAAGGTTGGGTTTTCGACTATTGGGATATCACTGATTCTAACAATAAACAAGAATTTTTCCTGGATAATCCTAAAAATGTCACGTTAACAGCAAATTTAATGTTCCAGGGGAGGGATTCAAAACCTGCAACGGGATCAGGCTCGACAAATGCAATTGCCGTTTTCGTTCGTGCCTATAATCTAAGGGTATGTAGTGAGGAAGGTGGCAGCGTAACGCTGTTTGAGGTAAAAGAAGACAATAAGGGCAACTTTAACATGGTTGGGAAGAAATCATTTATAGTAAACCCAGGCCCATGCGGAACTGGCAAGGTAAAAGAAGGCAAGAGGATAAAGCTCACTGCGGCACCTGTACCTGAATCTGGCTATGTCTTTACCGGCTGGGAAGGAGTCGAAGAGGGAGACCGTGTGGAGGATAAGATTCTCGTTTTGCGCCCCATGAATAGTGCCAGAAGGATTACCGCCAAGTTCACCAAGCCAAAATTAGTACTTCGGGAAAAACCGTTACCCCCGAAAGAGCCCGGACCTGGACCTGAGCCACAGCCACAACCTCAGCCTCAGCCACAACCTCAGCCACAGCCCCCACAACAGCCAAAATCCCATGTGTTACGCACTAGCATCGGTAAGGCAGGAGGAGGTTCCGTGAATCCTGATACCGGTCCCGGTGGTATATCACGTACTGCAGGTGAAACGGTTACCGTCGTAGCTACCCCGGCTGAGGGCTACGACTTCAGCCACTGGAGTGGTGATGCATCAGGTGAGGGAAAATCCGTTGATGTCTCCATGGATCGCGACAAGACGGTTGTTGCCAACTTCAAGCTGAAACCAACTTGGTTGTTGTACACCAGAATCGGCCAAGGAATTGGCTCTGTGAACCCTGAGCCTGACATCTGGGGTACAGAGTACATTGATGGCGACACAGCTACCGTCGTAGCTACCCCAGATGAGGGCTACGACTTCAGCCACTGGAGTGGTGATGCAGCAGGTGAGGGAAAAACCGTTGATGTGTACATGGACCGCAACAAGATGGTTATTGCCAACTTTAAGCCGAAACTCAAGATTGCTCCACTCTATATGTTGCGTGTCAACATCAGCCCAGCGGGAACTGGTTCTATAGACCCTGCGATTGGCGCTATGGGGAAACCTATTGCTGCTGGCAATAAATTTCTCATCGAGGCTAAGCCAGTTGCCGGCTATCGATTTTATGGATGGAGCGGTGACGCTTCGGGTTCCCAGAATCCTCTGCCAGTGGAAATGAATCGGAGCAAGACAATCACTGCCAATTTTGTGTCGCTCACTGCTCCGCCGATACCACCGCCAATGCCAAAATAACAGTACTAGCCAGCGTTGCAGATGCCATAGCATAAAATAAA
>VGOO01000150.1 GCA_016875925.1 Chloroflexota bacterium | reverse complement strand
CGGCTCAACTTCCTGAAGGAACTGCCAGGAAAATACCAGGGCGTGGACTACAGTGGCCCGCTGGAGATTGTCTGCGCCCAGGGCTCAGTTGCCCTCAAAGAAGATACGCTTATCGTCCATATCCATATCCAGCTTTCCGATGAGGACATCTGTATGGGCGGTCATCTGGCACAGGCAACAGTGTTCTCCACCGCCGAGGTAGTAATAGGAGAACTGGACTACCAGCTACACCGTCAGTTCGATAGCTACACCGGTCTCAACGAACTCACAGGCTAGAGCTTGATGGGCCAGGCATAACGACGTCAACACTTTAAGAAGTCATGCCTTCTATATGAAAAATAAGGGAGTGGCCCGATGGGCCACTCCCTCCCTCTATTATCTATCCGGTCAATCCTGACCAATATTTATTTGTTCTTGGCTTTGTTCTTGACCTTCACCTCCGCGTTTTCCCGCAAAGTGAGACGCTCCATAAAACCCTGGAGCTTTTTCGCCGCATTAGAGTTAGGGTTAAACGGTTTTTGCAGGCCGGGAGCTGTAGCGATGCCCTTGCCCGGAACGCCACGCGCTTTCAGTATCTGCGCCTTGGTCATGACCTGTGGGGGGCTGTTGTTGTCAGAACTGGTGGTCAAAGCCACGGAGACCGAGTTGCTGGCAGCAACGACTACCTCGCCGTTGGGAGCGGTGCCTGTGACATTGGCACTGGTAGCCAGCGGCCCGGGCAGGTCGGCCTGTACCACAGTGTAGGTGGCAAAGGCAGTAACATTATCGCCAGGTGTCGTCAACGATATTTTGCTCAGTGCAATTTGCCCCAGTTTTGAATCCAGCAATGTAACGTTGTCCACGGTAACGTTGCCGGTGCTGGATATCAGATAGGTATAGGTGACATTATCGCCCACAGCAGCGGAAGATTTATCCGCCGAGAGGCTGAGGCTCAGCGCAGCCCCATCCTGAGCGAAGGCGCTGGCTGGCATGGCTGGCAGCAGCAATAAGGCAACCAGCACCAGCACCATGTTCCAATGTTTCATTTGTTAAAACCTCCTTTTTCACCAAGTTATAACGTGGTAGCAGGCAAAAGGTTTAGGCCAATAGAAGCAGTTGGGCCCCCGCTATCTTTTGTCGTCCGATGTCCCAAATGGGCCTATGAGATTGGAGCCACTGGGCTGCGTGCTGGTGGTTCCAGAAGGTTCGGTTCTACTCGTGTCTGGCTTTGACGTGCCTGTTGGTGGTGGCACGACAGGTGTGGGCAAGATGCCCGGCTGGGTATTGGTGGTGTCTGACGGCCGAGTGGAGTCACGTGGTGGTTTGGGTTCATCTACTGGCAACGGTTGTTTCGGTGTTTCCCCCGGCCTCGGCGGTTCTATTTGGGATTTCGGCGGTAAAAGCCCGGGCTGGTCAGAAGTTGGCTGCGGCTTACCGGGAATGATGCCCGGGGGGGATTTTGGAGGCTTGCCATTCTGCGACTGTGGCTTGCCATCGATAACCTGCGGCTGTATCGTTCGCTGCTGTACTTCTTTAGCCCGATTGATGACCTGGTTCAGGGCTGGCTTGGCTGCTGACGGCGCTTGTTCCAGCACACCCTCCAGTACCGCTATGTTCTTGGCGGTGCTGCCTTGTATCAGATCCCTGGCACGTTCGGTTTTCCTGAACGCGGCTGTAGCTACGTCTGTTGCTGGTGGAGGTGTTGTTTTTTCTCCAGCAGCCTGTGGAGCGCCACCTGCGGCTGCTTCCTCTGGCTGTGTTGTAGAAGCCGGCGCAGGTGCCGTCATCGCCGGTGCCGGCTGAGTCTTCCGAAGGCTAACAGCGATAGAGGCCTGCTGAGCCGCCTCTTTCATCTCCAGCGCCCTGACAGAAAACTCGGCCTGTTCCATCTGGTGACTGAGCCTGGTAGCCGTAGCCACCACGTAATCCGTCTTTCCCTCGCGAGCCATGACCGCTATCTCCTCCGCCCTCTTTTCTGCCAGTTGAGCATGGAGCGCTACCTTGTTCTCCTCTGAGAAGGCAAAGGCCAGCGCCACCTGCTCTGTGGCCAGCTTCACCGGATAAAGAGGTTCATCAGGCAGGGCATCAGAGGAGGCAAAGGCAGTGCCCACGCTGCTAAACAGCAGGAGCGCGACGGCGGTCAGGGCAAATGCCCAGCTTTTCTGCCAGGCAAAGCCGCGGCTGGGTTTCTCCGCTGGCCTTTGCTGTACGGCGTACTGCAATGCAGCCTGGATGCGCATGCCGGTACGTGCCTTGAACTCCGGATTGGGCTGTAGCATAGAAGCTCT
>VGOO01000149.1 GCA_016875925.1 Chloroflexota bacterium | reverse complement strand
GGCTGGAAGCCAGAGAGTTCTGGAATATCATGGCAGTGTCTTTAAGTTGAGGTGCCCTTCCTGCGGCTCAAGATTTAGACGTGATGAGTATAATCTGGAAGCACTCATACTGGAAGGGCAATTGCCGCCTCGATGTGGTAAATGTGGTGGTGCGGTAAAGGGAGATGTGGTTCACTTCAATGAGCCGATACCCTCGGATGTTGCCCATGAAAGCCTGGAGGAAGCCTGGAAATGCGACCTGATGTTAATCTGTGGCACCTCGGCGGTTGTCTATCCTTTTGCCCAGTTACCTCGAATAGCTCGGCAACACCAGGTCGAGGTAGAGCAGAAGGCAAAATCAGGCCTCTATTTTGTGAAAAACGAGGCCGCTACAGTAATAGTCGAGGTTAATGCTGAGCCAACCCCGCTTACTAGCGAAGGCATTTCCGACTATCTAATTCAGGGACGGACTGCCGAGATTTTGCCTAAGATAGTTGAGGCTGTGAAAACACTGTCCAGGTGATACGGTGGCACGGCATATAATATATGTCAGCAGGTGGAAGATGTGTGCTGCCAACACGATGAATTGGTTAGTCAGAAACTAAAGCATGTCGGAAAACTCTGGCACCAAAACGTTGATTTCAGCCCACTTTGTGGCATAGGATAGCATTGTGCGGATTAGTATTCTGCCAAAAAGCTCTTTGGGTAGATGGTCGGTTGGATTAGCCGGCGCCTTCATTCTGCTCTTCGTAATATTCCAAACCTTTGCCGCATTTGTACGGCGCAATCCAGTACCCAATCCAGGTCCACCTAGCCCGGTTATTTTTATGGCAGTCGTGGCTGATTATATCTCAGGCGTAGCT
This sequence comes from Chloroflexota bacterium, assembly GCA_016875925.1. Lineage (GTDB taxonomy): Bacteria > Chloroflexota > Dehalococcoidia > GIF9 > UBA5629 > VGOF01. The sequence continues at coordinate 1,479 of VGOO01000149.1, read as the reverse complement.
GCTTTTGTAACAGGACTCATCAGTATTATAAAGAGCAAGGAGCGGTCTATTCTTGTTTTCTTGGTAGTAGTAATAGGCTTTCTTGCCTTGCTTTTCTTGCTTGGCGAAGTCATATTCCCGCATTGAAATCCTTTTTTGCGCTGACTTAAAAAGAAAAGCCCCTCCCTGTTATGGTGGGGAGGGGCTGATAGAACGATAGACTGACTATTTCTTTGCCGACATGGCAGGAGTCTTGGTCGGCTTTGCCATCTGCTTGCTCAAAGCATCGCGGTCGCCGCCGCTCATGCCGGCGATATGCTTCACCAGCTTTTTCCTAGACTCAATGTCATACTGGGTAGTGATGGCGATTTGCTCCATAATCGGTGAGCCGCCACCGTGGTAGGCACCAATATTGTTTATGCCGCCGGTAGCTGAGCAGAGACTGTCACCCAAGTACCGCCACAACTGGGCCTGGTCCTCAACTGGCATGTCCGGATTCCGCTTGGTGTATTTCAGGAGCAGGTCTTTGAGTTCTGGGTTCACAAAGTCCTTCTCGTGGGGGAAGGTGGCTACCACACCGCCAGCGATGTCGCATAGTATCTCTGCTTCACGCCACACTGCCTCGCCTGACAGGCAGCGTCCAACATTACAGTAAATGGAGTTAGGTATGTAGGAGCCGGGACCATAGGGCACGAATCCTACGCCCGGCATATAGACCTCTGGCCCACCGAGGTCAGAGGCGGTGTAACCGGCAGCATAGCCCAACTCGGTGGTCATGATAATCTCGGCCAACTTCGCCCGAACGTGAGGCGTTTTGTGAATGTTGTTCACCTCGGCGGCGAGAGCTGCGGCCCCCATGATGATGTCGCCGATTGCCGGCTTACAGCCCGAGTAGGAATGTCGGTGGAACAGGGCGAAGAGGAGAGCCAGTACACCACCGTGCTGCCATTCACCAGCAAGGAAGACCTTTTCCCAGGGCACAAAGCAGTTGTCAAATATCATATAGGAATCGGTGGCGCCTGGCATAAACCCGCGTTTGAAATGCTCTCTGGGCCTCAGGTTATGGACGGTAACTACTTGTTTCAGTCCATCCCAGTCACCCGGAATGGCGAAGGCGACGGCGTAGTCCTTGTCCTCGGGGCGTAACGCCCGTGTGGGCACTACCAGCACTTCATCGGCCACTGAAGCCTCGGAGATGTGCAGCTTGCAGCCGCTGACCACGATGCCATCACTGCGCCTCTCTTTGATGCGTACGTAGGCATCGGGATTCGGCTGGTCGGCAGGCCTTAACATCCTATCGCCCTTGACGTCCGTCTGGGCGCAACAGCCTACCAGGTCATCGGTTTGGAAGCGGATGAGCCATTTCTTGAAATTCTCATGGTACTGGGTGGCACCCTTGTTCATCTTGTCCGCTTCGTAGGACACATTGTAGATGGCGTTAGTGGCATCAATGCCCATGCACCGTTGGATACAGCCGCCCACCTTTTGACACAGCATGCG
>VGOO01000148.1 GCA_016875925.1 Chloroflexota bacterium | reverse complement strand
GCCCACAAGCTAGAGGGCAGTTTCCACCTTGCTCCTTACCGCAGAGCTTTTCTGGCGTCTCCATCTCAATCCGCAGGCAACGTTGTCGAAGACGTTCATGGAAAAGGACACTGGTTTCTGCTGCACGAAGGACATCCTGCGGCGCGCCTCGAGCCTGAGCTTGTTGGAGCGGGTGACGTCTGTGCCATCAAAGAGGATAGCGCCGGCAGACGGCGTTTCCAGGAGGTCCAGCAGCCTGAGCAGGGTTGTCTTGCCAGCGCCGGTTGGGCCGATGAGGGCGAAGACTTCGCCCCCACCAATGCTCAGGCTTATATCCTGGAGGACGGCTTTTCCATCATACGTTTGCCCTACGTTCCGGGTTTCGAGTAACGCCATGCTTATTTCCTTTGTTGCAGTCGGTTCAGAGCTATATTGATGATGAGCGCTACGGCTATCAGTATTATGCCCAGGGCGATGGATAGCTCGATATCGCCCTTGGATGACTCTAAGGCGATGGCAGTGGTGAGCACCCTGGTAAATCCGGCGATATTGCCGCCGACCATCAGGGCCAGGCCAACCTCTGATATGGCTCGGCCAAAGCCCATGACTATGGCTGTTAGCATCCCGAACCTTGCCTCCCGCATGGTGAGCACGGCAGCTTGAATCCCATCGGCACCAAGCGCCGAGGCCGTTTCTGGTATAGCGTTATCCACCCCGCTGAGGGCGGTGATGGTGAGGCCGACCAGGATTGGCGCTATCAGCACTGCCTGGCCGATGACCATTACAGTGGGAGTGAACAGCAGTCCCATGTCGCCCAGCGGGCCGGCACGGGAGAAAAGCAAGAAGATGAGGAGACCGATGACCACGGTAGGCACGCTGTACAACGTTTGTATTACGTTTACCAGTCCCCTCTTGCCCGGGAAACGATTGAAGTGAATCAGGCTCCCCAGCGGGATACAAACCAAAGAAGCCAGGAGACAGGAGGCTGCGGCGATAGCCAGCGACCTCCCGGTTATCTCCATGACCTCAGGGTCAAGAGTCACTATGAGCTGTATGGCTTTGACGAATCCGTTCCAGATTTCTTCCAATCTGTCTTGACCTCAGGTCTTTACTCCGTTGGTTCGGGCTTGCCGGCGCAGGGTATAAATAGGGGCGTGCCGTAGGTCTTCACACCATAATCGCCGATGAGCTTCTGTATTTCTGGTGATGTCAGAAAGGATACCATGTCTTTAGCTTTTTGGGCATTGAGCGCCACCTTTGGGTTTTTCTCCGGATTCACCGGGATGACGGAGTAGACGTTGAGCAGGATGCTGCCCTTGTCCACAATCGGTATTAAGTTTAGCTTGCCCTTGAAGGCCAGGAAGGTAGCGGCGTCGGTAAGCGTGTAGCCCTGTTTCTCGTTGGCCATGAGCAGCGTTGGCCCCATGCCCTTACCACCTTCTATGTACCAGGAGCCAGCCTTTCTTACCTTCTCATAGTCGAAGCCGGCGCTCTTCCAGATAGCCCTTTCCCTGGCATGGGTTCCGGACTCGTCGCCGCGGGATATAAAAGACGCTGCGCCGCCATCAGCCAGCTTGTTGAAGGCGTCTTCCGGCTTCATGCCCTTGATGCCCGCAGGGTCGCTGGCCGGCCCAACGATGAGGAAGTAGTTGTAGGCGAAGGGTATGCGCTCAATGCCATAGCCCTCAGCGACGAACTGCTGCTCCCTTGCCTTGTCATGCACGGTGATGACGTCCACATCCCCTCTCTTGCCGTACTCCAGGGCGATGCCGCTGCCGGCATAGAGCACATCAAGCTCGACGTTGTACTTCTTCTCGAAGATAGGCTCCAGGAGTCCCCAGAGGCCGGTGTCATAAAGGCTGGTGGTGGTGGCTACCCGCAGCCTTTCCCTGGCTGAAAGGATTTGCCCGCCCGGGGCTGTGGTGCAGCCGGCAACGGTGAGTAGCAAGCTGAGGGAAATAAGCAAGATGAGTAAACGAAGAATCGTCTTGTTTGGCATTATTTTTCCTTTATTCATTCAAAAACTAACGGTCATTGCGAACCCCGACTTGTCGGGGTGAAGCAATCCCCAAATGGCACGTCATTGCGAGGGACGGAGTCCCGCGGCAATCCCATGGCATATCCTCAACTGTGAAACTGCCACGCCTTTGTCTCGCAGTGACAAGAAAGGCAGAGACCGCCACGCCCCGATTGCATCGGGGCTCGCGGTGACAAGGGAAGTGCCCATAATGAAAAGGCACCTCGAAAGGAGGTGCCCTGCATGACACAGCACTTGGCATGAGCCACCTCTCCTTTCCAAACATGGGAGGCATCGCCGTTTCCAGCGGTACCCTTCCGGCCAATCTCCCTG
>VGOO01000147.1 GCA_016875925.1 Chloroflexota bacterium | reverse complement strand
AGTCCCGAGCGACGAGCGACGAGTCCCGACTATCGACTCCTCTTGACTAACATGGGAAACAAGGGTATAAAGAATATCACCCAATCAGGGATGTGAGACAATGAAGGCAGGGGCTTCAGGTAACTACATAACTATCATCTTGGGCATACTTGCCCTCATTGGTATTTCCCTTACCCGGCTCTACAACTACGTCCTTTTCCATACCCTCGCCGAAGCTTTTATCATCGTCATTGCCTGCGGCGTCTTCATGGTCGCCTGGAACTCCCGCCATTTCTCCAAGAGCAGCTACTTCACTTTTATCGGCATCGCCTATCTCTTCGTCGCCCTGATTGAGCTTCTTCACACCATGGCATACAAAGGCATGGGCATTTTCCAGGGTTATGATGCCAACCTGCCAACGCAACTGTGGATTGCCGCCCGCTACATGGAAAGCCTTTCCCTGTTAGTGGCACCCCTGCTCATCAACCGCAAGCTCAGAATCTGGCCAACCTTCTTGAGCTACACGGTAGTCACAGCTCTCCTCGTGGTGTCCATCTTCTACTGGAAAAACTTCCCTGCCTGTTTCGTTGAAGGCAGCGGGCTGACCTCTTTCAAGGTCGCCAGCGAATACATCATCTCCATCATCCTGGCCGGGGCCATCTATCTACTGCTGCAAAACCGCAAGCAATTTGACCCCAGAGTGCTCAAGCTGCTAATAGCCTCCATCGCCGTCACCATCGGCGCCGAGATGGCCTTCACTCTCTATACAGATGTATACGGCGCATTGAACCTGGTCGGTCATCTCCTCACCATCGTCTCCTTCTACCTGATATACAGGGCCGTCATCGTCACCGGCTTAAAAGAGCCTTACGCCCTTCTCTTCCACGACCTTAACACAAGCCGCGATGAACTACAACTAGAAAAAAACAGGTTGCAAAGCTATTTTGATGTGGCTGGGGTTATGCTGGTAGTCATCAGCCCAGACGAGCGCATCCAGTTGATAAACAAGAAGGGTTGCGAAATCTTGGGAGGTTGCCAAGAGGACATCACAGGCAAAAACTGGTTTGACACCTTTCTACCGGAACGAGCAAGAGACGAGATAAGAATCGTTTTTCGCTCACTTGTGGCAGGCGAAATCGCGCCATACGAATACGTAGAGAATGCTATATTGACCCAAAATGGCGAGGAGAGAATTATCGCCTGGCACAATACGGTCTTGAGAAACAAAGAGGGCAAAATAGTCGCCACTCTCGGCTCTGGTGAAGACATCACAGAACGCAAGTCGATGCAGAACGTGGTCAACCTGAGGCTGAAGCTATGGGAATTCTCCATCACCCATTCCACAGAAGAACTTCTGCAGGAAACGCTGGACGAAGTCGGCAATCTGACCAATAGCCCGATTGGGTTTTATCACTTCGTGGAGGCTGACCAGAAGACCTTATCACTGCAGGCATGGTCAACCCGCACAGTTCAGGAGTTCTGCCGCGCACAGGGAAAGGGAATGCATTACAGCGTGGATGAAGCCGGCGTTTGGGTGGATTGCGTGCACCAACGCCGACCTGTCATCCATAACGATTACGCCTCTTTGCCACATCGTAAAGGAATGCCGGAGGGCCATGCGCAGGTGGTACGGGAACTGGTGGTGCCCATTATGCGCCATGACCGGATTGTGGCTATCCTGGGAGTGGGCAACAAGCCATCTGACTACACCGAAAAAGACGCTGAAATCGCCAATTATTTAGCCGATATCGCCTGGACAATTGTTGAGCACAAGAAGATAGAAGAAGCCCTGCGAGCCTCAGAAGATAAGTACCGCGACCTGGTAGAGAACCTTAATGACGTTATCTACACACTTGATACCCAGGGAAACATAACCTATATGAGCCCGGCATTGGAAAGGATTAGCCAGTACCGTGCTAGCGAGTTAATCGGTCAAAACTTCTCTCGTTTTATTCATCCTGACGACCTTCCAGAACTGATAACCTCCTTTCAGGGCGTGCTGGCAGGGCAACTTCAGCCTTCCGAATATCGCCTCATTGACAAGGACGGCAGCATAAGATGGGTGCGCAGCAGCAGCCGCCCACAGATAGAAGATGGAAAGGTGATTGGCGTCACCGGAATCCTGACCGACATCACCGAACGCAAAGTTATGCTACAGCATATAGTACTCACAGATAGACTGGCGGCGCTGGGCGATATGGCAGGCGGATTTGCCCACGAGCTGAACAATCCCCTCTCTGGCGTAATAGGCTATGCCCAGCTTCTCCAAGACAGGAAAGACCTGCCCGCCGACGTCAGAGAGGACATCGAACTCATCTACAAAGATGGCCAGCGGGCTGCCAACGTCATCAAGA
>VGOO01000146.1 GCA_016875925.1 Chloroflexota bacterium | reverse complement strand
CCTCCGGAGAAAGTCCCTGCCACTGGCCATAATCTATGTCTATAATGTCAGGCAGCTTCTTAACTTCCAGGCCAGCAGGTCGAGCCAGAGCCTCTGCCGTTTCCATCGCTCGCCTCAGCGGGCTGGAATAAACGGTGTTTAGCTGCCACTCGGCTATCCTACTGGCTGTAGCCTCAGCCTGCTTCCTTCCCACCTCATCCAGAGGTATATCCGCTCTGCCCCTAAATCTTTCAACCCTATTCCACTCCGTCCGCCCGTGTCTGATTATCAAAAGTTTGGTCAAAGCCTATGTACCCCTTTAGGGCTATCTGGCACTACGAGCGCCTGGTGGATATCCTGCCATCCACCTCGCTCCGTCCAGAGCAATCCAACAATCTCTGAAACAGCCCGGCTGCCTGCTCTTTAATGAAGCGGAAGCTGGCACCGTCAGAATCGTTAGGCAGAGAAGTAATGGAAATCCGATTCTGCCTCAGTGCCCAGGCATCAGTATCTTGCTCCAAATACCACTCGGACTTGCCGCGCGTTATCCAGTAATAATGTCTCTTGCCATCGTGACCCGGCTCTATCTTGTCTGCGTAGTCACGGCGGGCAAGCCTGGTGACATTTAGCCCCTCTATCCTGTCCTGCGCAAGATGGGGCACATTGACGTTGAGCAGCAGCCTCCGAGACTGGTTCTTATCTTTGATCTCGGCGGCCAAGAGCCGAGCCAATCGAGCAGCTACCCCAAAATCTAAGTTCTCGAAGCCGCCCACGGAAATGGCAAAAGCAGGGATACCGTAGAAATAGCCCTGCAACGCTGCGCCAACAGTACCCGAAATAAACACATCATCACCCAGGTTAGGCCCCTCATTGATACCAGAGACTATCAGGTCGGCTCCTTCCTTCATGGCAAATCTAAGGGCCAGGATAACGCTATCAGCAGGAGTGCCCTCGACGGAATAGGCTTCCACACCCGGTACTGGACACCGTATCCGACTTATCCTCAGCGGATGGCGTAGTGTGACCGAGGTACCAACACCGCTCTGGTCCCTATCCGGAGCCACCACAGTCACCTTGCCTATTTCCTTCAGCTCTTCAGCGAGTGCCCACAACCCTTCGGCATATATGCCATCATCGTTGCTTACAAGTATATTCAACTCACAATCCTCATTAAAAAAGCTCTCTGAGTTTACCATAACAGCATCTGCCGAACAAAATTGTTGCCGATGGCTATTGCGCCTGTACAAACGCACATGATATAATCACATCTTAGCAAGCGAGACTCGGAGCCTCATGTGCAGATGACGCTGGTTAACTACGAGCCAAATCCGAAAACAACTGCCATAGCTACTGCCACTGCTCCAGTTAGATAGATATGCCTTGTAAAGTCCCATTTGAAAACGATGGCAAGGAAAGCTACGGCCTTCTTCCTTAATTTGCGTACACAAGCTAGCAATGGCAAGGAGTAACAACAGAGGAGGTACTGAGTTATGACAGCCAAGATCATAAGTGGCACTGAAGTGGCAGCCCAGATCCGCGAGGAGCTGAAGGGAAGGGTGGTGAAACTCAAGGAGAAAGGCGTAACTCCGGCACTGGCAGTGGTGCTGGTGGGTGAAGACCCGGCTTCGGTTTCCTACGTCACCGCCAAGGCCAAAGGCGCCGAGGAAATCGGAATGCACGAGGAGACCATCCGCCTGCCAGCCGATGCTGCAGAAGAAAAGGTGCTGCAGACGGTTGACAAGCTAAATAAAGACCCCAAGTTCCATGGCATCCTGGTTCAGCTCCCTCTACCCAAGCATATCAGCACAGACAAAGTAATCAGCTTCATCTCTCCGGAAAAGGACGTGGACGGCTTTCACCCTGTAAATGTGGGCAGAGCACTAAGGGGCGAACCTTGTCCCCTTCCCTGTACCCCCCATGGCGTACAGCAGATGCTGGTAAGGAGTGGCTATGACCCTGACGGCAAACACGTTGTCATCTGCGGCAGAAGCAATATCGTTGGCAAGCCACTGACAGCCATCTTGATGCAAAAGAAAAAGGGCGCCAACGCTACCATCACCATCTGCCATACTGGCACCAAAGACATCGGCTACTACGCCAGACAGGCCGATATCTTGGTCGCCGCTATGGGTGTCCCAAAAGCCATAACCGCTGACATGGTCAGAGATGGCGCAGTAGTCATCGATGTCGGTGTCAACCGCGTGGAAGATAAGACAAAAGAAAAGGGCTTTCGCCTGGTAGGCGATGTCGACTTCGACGCCATTAAGGAAAAGGCAGCAGCCATCACACCTGTTCCCGGCGGTGTGGGCCCTATGACCGTAACCATGCTATTGATGAACACGGTAGAAGCAGCGGAAAGAAAGGCCGGCCTGGCTAAATAATCCGAAC
>VGOO01000145.1 GCA_016875925.1 Chloroflexota bacterium | reverse complement strand
GCCCAGGGACACACCCCTGCCGGTGTCGCATCGCTGACTAGAAACTCGTCTCCCACCTTGTGACCCGCAGCACAGGTCCCCTTCTGCGATATCACCCTGGCAATCACCCTTTTAGATTCTGCTTCAGCCATGCTTCTCCCTCCTTCCTTGCATTAAACAGTGTTCATGCAACCGCATGGGCTTGCACCTGGAACCCTTCACGCACCTGCGCACCACTCAAAAGAGGTACGGCCTGTTCTCGAAAGATTTGGGCCACTCTGGATAGACTGTCAGGGGACGCTTGATAACGTGATGCCAAACAAAACATTTCAACCTCCTCCACTAGCGATATGAGCTTATTTTATAACCTGTGTTTCTACTCAGCAAGATTGGCTATTGTTCAGACTAACCCTCTCCCAGTCTCAAATAAAAGCATCGGTGAAATAAAAGTGAGGCGGTTGTCTCTATCTGCTAAAGCCTCTACGTTAGCACCCTTGGTCCACCTTCACCTGAACCATTGAACCAAGTCTTGGACCAGCCACCTCACAAGCCAGATTGATTATTTCCTGTATGTTTTTACGGCTATAATTTGTACCCATCCACCACCCTGGTACTAGTTCAATAGAATGGAACTCTACTAAGTCTGGGCGGTCTGGATACAATTCACTTCTCTCTTTAGCGATATATCTTCGTTTTCGCCCATGTTTTCGAGCTGCAAATCTATCAAGAAACTCATTGTCTTCTTTGGCAAATAACTGGAACACCTTTACCATAACATCCCTTGCTGACCTGGCGGTATATCGGTTCCCCCTAAATTCGAAGGTGAAGTGCCCCATACTTCGAGTATCTCCTAGGATGATTCTAGGGGGTATAGTCTTCCTACCCTGTTTTGGAGTAGGCGGTTGATCCGACACCAGAGTTTGTTCTGCCCGCAGCATGTTTTCAAAAAATTGGCTACAAGTGTCTAAATCAGGCTTATAACCACAAAAATCTTCGACCTTGTCCGCTAATAGTTCCAGAAGCAATGAATCTTGCCCTACGAGCAGAGCGTTCCAAGCTTTTGGGAACGTTGCCTTGATCGTTCGGTCTCGGGCTACATTCTGATAATCTGACCGGGCATCTTGCAGTGCTTTGCCTGAACAGACCCTTTCGAAGCTTAGATATCTTATAAGCCTCTCGCTGGCCTCAATAGTACTTCTCGTCAGTAAGTCGATTTTATAAACTCTACGCTCGTCGTATCTGCCTTGCTCGCCAGGAAGGTAGAAACTCCATTCTTGCCCATCTGTAAGGATGGCCATTGGCACACCAACATGAAAGGCATACTCGAATAATTGGCGCTCTGCGCTTTCAGAAAGTCCTACTTTCTTTACTTCCACAAATACAGCCGGACTGTTTTCAGGATGGCACAAGGCATAATCCACCCTGCGACCTTCTATAGAATATTCAGGGGTTACAATAGTGGGGTCATAAACAGGCCAACCCAGTTCACTAAGGATAGGCAGCAATATACCTTGGGATACGGCAGCCTCGGAAGTGAACAAGCCCCTCCGAATTCCATCTCTTACTCTTTCAATATGGTCAGTAATCGCCATAACATTTATATCCTCCTTTTGCACGTCCCTAGCTGCTACCATCTCAAAGTTCAGTATAATATCTGTACCTTAATTATTCCAAATCATAAACATTGGAAACTACGACAGATGAACGACCCTTGTGTTGTTTCTATGGCACTAGTTAAACAATATTACATGATAAGCCAACTGTCAATTCACCCGCAGACAAGTACACGACGTTGCTTATGACAAAAAGAAGCTCATCCAGGGTTATTGGACTTGATAAACAGTCCCCGAAGAAACCCCTGGATGAGCTTGCTGTTAGCTAGAACAGATATCTTCTAGCAGCTACAGGACAACACGCAGAGGAGTTGTCGCAGCTATTTGACCTCTACGGTAGCGCCGGCTTCTTCCAGCTTTTTCTTCATATTGGCAGCGTCTTCTTTATTGACCCCCTCGGCAACAGGCTTCGGCGCACTCTCAACAAGGTCTTTTGCTTCCTTTAGCCCCAGGGTGGTTACCTCTCGCACTGCCTTGATGACGCTGATTTTGTTCTCGCCCACCGCCTTCAGGACGACGGTGAAATCCGACTTCTCTTCCTCGGCAGCCGGAGCCCCTGCCGCTGGCGCACCCGCTGGCGCTACAGCCATAGCCATCGGTGCAGCAGCGCTCACGCCAAACTCCTTCTCCAGCGCCTTCACCAAATCAGCCAGCTCCAGCACGGTCATACCCTTCAACGCATCGATGATTTCGTCTTTAGTCATTGTCTTTGCTCCTTTTGAAGAACTCGTTTTCGATTTTGATTCTTTCTTTACTTCAGATGGTTCTCCAACTT
>VGOO01000144.1 GCA_016875925.1 Chloroflexota bacterium | reverse complement strand
GGCCACTTCTCCACATCACCCTGGGCTGCCCAGTACCCATAGATGTCTGCCAATGTATGATAATGGAAGGCGATGTAAGGTTCTTGCTCTGTCGCTTTAGCGCAGGCACTGGTACTCATCGCTAGAAACTCCCGCTTCGCATTCAGCTCAGTAATCCGCTTAGCCATTTGATAATGATACCTGCCAAGGATACTCCAATATGTCGCCTCTTGCGGCTGTAGCTCCACCGCTTTCTCAAAAGCGTGAACGGCTGCAGGGTTGCGCCCGGCATCCAGATTCAAGCCCCTCTTCAAATACATATCTGCCAGGAATGGCCTTGACGTAACAGCAACGCCAGCAACCGCAAATAGCAGAAAAAGCACTGCCGGCAGGTAATCCCTGAGTTTGGAGGATAGTACAGAGCCTCCCTTGGCAATCTCGACATTAGCAATAGAAGATACCTTGCGAGGTTGCTGGTCACCTGCAAGCCTCCCAACAGCAAGCACCAGCCCCAAGAATAGCCAAAAAACAAGTTCGGACGAATCCCACTCCGGATTGAAAAAAAGGTCGACTAGGTAAGCAACCATACCAGCCATCAATCCAATTAACAGCAGCCTCTCTAACCTTCGCCGTGTCGTGAAAAGATGCCGAAAACACAGATAAAAGAACACGACTAACATTGACATGAAACTCATCAGCCCCAGCAAGCCAATCGTTGTCGCCAGATAAAGATAATGGTTATGAGGGCGGACTAACGTGAAAAATAGCGGGCTAATGTCCCCAGCAGTACTCGGATATACCTGCTGAATAGTCACCATGAAAGTCTCCGGCCCATACCCAATCAAAGTTCTCACCGAATGCAATGGGTCATTATGAAAAGGCACTGTGGGTGGGTGAACAATCATATCAAGTGTATATCGCCAATACTCTACTCTCCACCTCAGTGTTACTAAACCCACTTCCTCAGCAGCAGAAATTTCTGCAAAACCGCCAATATCTGACTGCGTGGTTCCTCCGGGCGGTAACACCAGTGGCGACAACAACGTAGCTGCAACTACCACCATTGCAACCACACAGACCATTCCCAGAACAAGCAGCCATTTCCTTTTTGTAGCTATGCCCAACAACAGGGCAAACAAAAGAATTGGTATCACATATAACAATATGGTGATGGAATATTGCGCTAACCAGAGACACCACAATTGCAGGACAAGCAGGAAACCCAGCCCGCAGAGCTTAACCACATCCCTTCGCCTCTTCCCCCTCCGCCAAAACCAGACTATCAATGCCAGGTTCAGCGAAATCACCATCGCCAGGAATATACTCAGGGAAAGCGGATTGCCAGCGGTGGAATAAGCCCTGCCGCTATACGCCAGATGGAAGAATCTCAACGCCGCTTCGGGGAAGTAATGCTGCAGGATGCCAAGAATTGCCACAATCCCGGACGATGCTAGCAATGTCGAGACAACTCGCAAAACCTGAGCCCTGGTACGTAGGTATTTGGCCAAAACCAGAAAAAAAATAATCCAGCACACAAACGCTACCAAACCTGCTCTCCATACATAGCTGCCCACGAAGCTTATGCCCGGTGTGATAGAAGCCACCGTCGCCATTATCACTATAAGGCCGAAGACGAGCACGGCTATATGCAATGGTGAGTAAATTAGCTTTCGCCAGCTTTGCCCGTTTACCCTGCCACCACCTTGAATCCAGTCGGCAATTGCGACCGCCACCATAACAATAACCATAAGCTGGAGCAGCAGACCTTTGCCTAAGTAGAAAGCCTGGTGGCCCGACGAGTTGAAAAAAAGGGGAATCAAAAAAACGGTGGCCAGCCAGGCAATCTCCACAGCTCGGACTGAACCACTTGTACTACTATCCAGCCTGTTCACTATGGCACTATTATAAACCATGTCCACAAACAATGTGCCCTCACATCTCGCCCGCTTCATAGCATATGGCTTCGGGAGTTGATATAATCGAGACCAGAGACATCGGTGCCAGGTAAATCGCACCGATGAGGCACAGCAAGGAAGCAAGAATGGCAAAACGCTTGAGCCACTACCTTGATAGGGTCAATCGTGTCCACCTGCTCATCATGACCATTCTCCTGCTGGTATGCATTGGCCTGGAATACTATCTGAACCTGGCCCTGGGAATTACAGGCGCATATGCGCACTTGTTCTATGTTCCGCTCTTTATCGCCGCTTTCTGGTGGGGGTTTTGGGGTGGCCTCTCAGTGGGAATTTTCCTGGCGCTTATACACCTGACTTCCTACCTTCCCGATATAAGCCAGCTTGTGCTTGCCGAATCGCTTGCCTTCGCGCTGGTTGGCTCTGCCACCGGAGTCATCGGCAGCGAGCGAATCCGCGCTGAGCGGAAATTACGCCA
>VGOO01000143.1 GCA_016875925.1 Chloroflexota bacterium | reverse complement strand
TCGGCCCGTCGGCTGCTAGCATCAATCCAGCGTAGAGTACCCCCTTATATGGTGCGCCTTCCTTTGCCATGGCCTTCACCGTTGGCTTTAGAATAGTTTCTATAACTTGTTTGGCCAATGCGGCATCGAAAAACCCTGGTGGGCTGTAGCTGCCCATGCCGCCGGTGTTGGTGCCTTGGTCTGAATCGAAAGCCCTTTTGTAGTCGCAAGCTGGAACCATTGGTATCACTGTGTTGCCATCCGTGAAGGCCAGCAGGCTTACCTCTCTGCCGACAACGCATTCCTCGATAATCACGCTGTTGCCGGCGGCGCCGAAGACCTTGGTTTCCATGATGGCAGACAGAGCCTGTTGGGCTTCCTCTTTGGACATAGCGACAGTGACTCCTTTGCCTGCTGCCAGCCCGTCAGCTTTAACCACTATTGGAGTTGACTGAGCCTCCAAGTATTCTCGGGCTTGTTGATAGTTGGTAAAAATAGCCCCGTTTGGACATGGTATTCCGTGTTTTTGCATGAGCTGTTTGGCAAAAACCTTGCTTGATTCTATCCTGGCTGCGGCTCTGGTGGGCCCGAAGATAAGCAAGCCTGAGGCAGTGAAATGGTCAACGATGCCTGCAGCCAGGGGGGCTTCAGGCCCGACGATAGTTAGGTCGATGCCCATATCTTGGCAGACTTTGGCCAAGGCCTCTATGTCGGTCGGGGGGGCATCTAAATTCTGGGCAATTTGTACCGTTCCTGCGTTGCCAGGGGCAACGTACAGCCCTGTTACCTTTGGGCTTTGGGCGATCTTCCAGGCGAGGGTATGTTCTCGGCCTCCACCCCCGATGATTAAGATATGCAACAAAGTCCTCCCATTAGCCTCTATCAATATCAACTCGGTGTGCACGTAGAAGTCTCCTTTTTAGTGTAGTGCGCACCGCCGAATTGGTTCAATGAGTATATATTTTGCTCTACTCAAAATCAAGGGGATTCGCACATCACCTCGCCCAGGTGTGACTGTCCACCTGCGCAGCAGTTTTCGGGCTGCAATTCAGCGGCAGCTATGCCTAGCGGTTGTGTTGGGGATGGGGCCTCTTGGCTTGTGATAAAATAGGGTGGAGGTTTGAGGCGTTGCTCCGCATACTCTACGGTAAGGACGATTTTACCAAGCACCAAGCATTAGAAAGCATAAGGAAGAATATATGTGACCCTGATACTCTGGCGGTCAATACCTGTTTGTTGAATGGCAAGCAATTGTCCCTGAAGCAACTGGAAGATGCCTGCAATGTTTATCCTTCTTTGTTGTGTCCAGCGCGTTTGGTAATCGTTGAGGGATTGCTGGGGCGTTTTGAATCCAAGCGAAAAAAAGGACGTCGTGTCTCCGATTCTGAGGGCAAGTCCAGCCGGGACATGGAAGAATGGTTAGGCCTGGTGGGCTATGTCAAACGGCTGCCTCCGACAACCGAGTTGGTCCTGGTTGATGGTGAATTGAAGGCACAGAATCGCTTACTGAGCGCTCTTCTGCCATTGGCTGAAGCTAAAGCTTTTCCGGCTTTTAAAGATGAGGCGCTTCGTCTCTGGGTACAGAGCAGGGTAAAGGACAGTGGTGGAACGATAACCATTGGCGCAATGAATGCATTGGTTGCTCTAGTTGGGGCTGACTTATGGGCCATGAGCAGCGAAATCGATAAGCTGCTGGCATATAGCGAGGGGCAGCATATTACTGAAGAAGATGTTAACCAAGCCGTGAGTTATGTTCGTGAGACTGATATCTTTACCTTGGTGGATGCTATCCTGGAAGGGCGGAGAGAAATAGCCCAGCAATGGCTGCAGCAATTGCTTCAATCTGGTGCTGGTCCTCCCTATATCCTGGTTATGATTACGCGACAACTCCGCCTGATAACTGCAGCCAAGGAACTGGGGGGTGATTTGTTTCGTCCAGAAGTCCGTGCTGGCCTTGAACAGCCCAATGATATCAGCCTCCAGAAGGCGTTGCGGCAAGCCAAAGCATATACCAAAGAGCGCATACGCGCAGCCTATCACAAAGTGGTGGAGACTGATGTTGACATAAAAAGCGGCAAGTATGATGACGAGCTGGGGCTTAATTTGCTAATCATCGAGCTTGGCAGGGTATAATCTGCTAAGCTTTGCATGTCTAACGGAGCTTCTTGATGCCTGGTTTAGTCGTTTTTTGTGACCTCTTTGATGAGACAGTTTTAGCCTAGATGCAACCCTCCAGTCTACTAGACTGATGGCATTGCCTCTATTTCACGTCGGTTCTAAGTCTGTCGACAAACGCACTTTGATGGGCTAAAATGTGACTGCAGCCAGTCGGGGGACGATATCGTGAAAAGGGTAATGGCATTTATCTTGGCCGGTGGTGCCGGAGAGCGCTTAAGCA
>VGOO01000142.1 GCA_016875925.1 Chloroflexota bacterium | reverse complement strand
TTATGCCATCCTTGCCAGAGGTAGGCAAAATCGTGGTGGCTCCTCCCGGCTTCATCAACTTCACCCTCAGCCCGGAGTGGCTGACTAGGCAGGTAGAAGTCATTTTGGACACCGGCGAAGCCTATGCCAACATCGACCTCGGCACCGAGAGGCAAGTTCAGGTTGAGTTCGTCAGCGTCAACCCTACGGGCCCGTTGCATGTGGGGCATGGCAGAGGCGCTGTCCTGGGCAGCACGCTGGCAAGCGTCCTCAGCGCCGCAGGCTACAAAGTAGAGACGGAATACTACATCAACGATGCCGGCAGCCAGTTAGATGCCTTTAACCGAACGCTCTCTGCACGCTATCAACAATGCCTGAACAAGGATGCCGAAATACCCAGTGACGGCTACCACGGCCATTACATGATTGACCTGGCTAAGGAAATCACCAAAGAACAGGGAGACCGCTTCCTAACTATGCCAGAAGACGCCGCGCTCAAAGAGCTGGGGCAAATAGGCGTCGCCAGGATTATGGGCAGCATTAAACGAGACCTCGCACTACTCGGCGTAAAGTTCGATGTCTGGTTTAGCGAGCTAAGCCTGTTCAGCAATGGCCAATATGAGAAAGCTATGAAGATGTTGCGTGATGGCAACTATACCAGCGAGAAGGAAAACGCCACCTGGTTCACTTCGTCGGCGCTGGGCGAGGATAAAGACAACGTGCTCATACGCAGCGATGGCTCGCCCACTTATTTTGCCTCGGATGTGGCCTATCACTTCAACAAGTTCTTGGAACGGAAATTTGATACAGTCATCGACATCTGGGGAGCAGACCACCAGGGACATGTCTCCCGCATGAAAGCCGTGGTCAATGCGCTGGGCATAAGCCCTGAGCGCCTGAAAATCATCATCTGCCAACTGGTCACCTTGCGGCGTGGCCAGGAAATCGTCAGGGTCTCCAAGCGCAGCGGGGACATTATCACCTTGAGAGAGGTGATAGAGGAGGTCGGCTCAGATGCCTGCCGCTTTGTCTTCCTATCACGTTCGGCGGACGCCCAGATGGACTTCGACCTGGAGCTGGCGCGAAAGCAATCAGCAGACAACCCGGTGTACTATGTCCAGTATGCCCATGCCCGCATCGCCAGCATACTTCGACTGGCCAAAGAGCGAGGCATCGATTACAGCAGGGGCAACGTCTCACTGCTCACCAGTGAGCCAGAACTAACCTTAATACGACGCTTAATCTTGATGCCTGAGATAATCGAGACAGTAGCCACCAGCCTGGAGCCTCACCACCTACCCTACTTTGCCCAAGACCTGGCCACCGTGTTTCACAGCTTCTACAAACATTGCAGGGTCGTTTCCAAAAACCAGGAGCTAAGCGCAGCCAGGTTGAAGCTGGTCAGAGCCACCCAGATACTGCTGGCCAAGACACTTCACCTCATGGGCATGACCGCACCGGAAAGCATGTAAACACCACCCTTCCACACCCATCCTCCAAATCCCAAATCCGAAATACCAAACAATAACTAAATTCAAATTCCTAATGTCCTAAACAGTGACCTAACATGTAGCACGGGCACCCAAAAACAACATGTAGGGGCGTACCTTCAGGTGCGCCCGTGAGACGGTAGGTCCTCCCGTCGAAGGACGGGCGAGTTTGAAAACCCGCCCCTACGCAGAGCACGTTGTTTTTGGAGTTTTCAGACAGCCCCGCCAGTGGCAACTCAAACAAAGCCAAGGCAGCGTTTTGAATCTAGTATTTGGGTCATTAGTGATTGTTTCGGATTTAGAGCTTAGGATTTCGGATTCAGGATGGGAAATAAGGCTGGGCACAGTATGGGACTCAAATTGAATCTACACTCTTCTTTGTGATAAACTTCACCGCTGGCAAATATGAAGAAACGCGTCTTCTCCGGCGCCCGCCCTACCGGCAGGCAGCACATCGGAAACTACCTGGGTGCCATCCAGAATTATGTAAAGTTGCAGGACGAATACGACTGCGTCTATTGCATCGTTGACATCCATGCTCTGACCACACTGGAGGATACCGGCAAGCTCCAGGAGAACACCTACGAGATGATGCTCGACTGGTTGGCTGCTGGACTTACCCCCGAAAAAAGTATCCTCTTTGTACAGTCCCACGTCCCCGAAGTAATGGTACTGCATACCCTGCTCAGCATGGTCACACCGCTGGGATGGCTATTGCGGGTGCCGACTTTCAAAGAGAAGGCAAGGATGCAGCCACAGAACGTCAATTATGGGCTAGTGGGCTATCCAGTACTGATGACTGCCGACATCGTGCTGTACAAGGCCGATGTGGTTCCGGTGGGCGAAGACCAGCTTCCCCACCTGGAACTGGCCAGAGAGATAGCCCGTCGCTTCAACTCGCTTTTCGGCCA
>VGOO01000141.1 GCA_016875925.1 Chloroflexota bacterium | reverse complement strand
ACCAGCCTCCGATTGCGCATATCGATTCGGTATCGGCGACACAGGTAGTGCCGGGGGAAACGGTGGCCTTCAGTGGCCATGGGATTGACCCTGATGGGAAAGTCGTTGCTTATCGCTGGCGCTCGGGAATTGATGGGGAGCTCAGTACCTCACAGTCGTTTCAGACATCATCTCTCTCGGTGGGTAATCATACCATCTGGTTCAGAGTTCAGGATGACAAGGGGGAATGGTCCAGGGAAACTCCCTGTAATGTTGCTGTTGTGCCGATCGGCGCTATTCCTCCGGTTATAAATGTGTTTGAGGCTAGCCCGTGTGTTAGCCCGGGTCAACCTTCGATTTTGACTTGGCAAGTTACCGGTGCATCAACGGTAAAGATAGAACCGAATATAGGCGATGTGGCTTTGACAGGGAGCAGGACTGTGTCCCTGTCACGTTCTACTATCTATACTCTGATAGCCAGTAATCCTGCTGGCATGGTGACTGCAACAGCCGAGGTATGCATCGCCGCAGTTCCGCTGCGTACTGTGCAAGCAGGCGCCATTGCGGCGGAGAGTGGTCAGGTCAGGCGGGATGGATATATCGGCACGGAACCGAATGTTGGTGACACCGTTAATCTAGCGTCAATGCAAGCCTTTTTTAGCTTTGATATTTCAATGGTACCGAAAGGTGCCAAGGTCACATCGGTCTTTTTAGACCTGACCGCTGGCGGTGAAGTTGGTTATCCCTTCTCGGTTTTGGGGAGATTATATGTCTATCCTTGCCAATATACAGTATTGACTAAGAACAGCTATGCTAGTGCCATCTCGCCTGGTGCGCTATTCACTACGAACGGGATGTTTACTGCACCGGTCACATCTGACCTTCTGGTCAATACAGTCCGGGCGGCTGTTGATGCTGGCAATCCACGGTTTCAAATCCGTCTTCAGTTTGAAAAACCGTATTTCAACAATCGTGATGATGACTATGTGACTTTTGTTAAGTCTAAACCCAAACTAATTATAAAGTATCAAGATTGATTTTGCTGGTGAGTAACTCAACGTAATTAGCCAGGTACATATTGCAAACTCTTTCCGGTGAGACGCTCATAGGCTTCCCGATAGCGATGTGTAGTAGAGCTGATAACGTCTGGTGGCAGTTCAGGTGCTGGTGGCTGCTTATTCCAACCTGAAGCTGTAAGCCAATCACGTATCGGTTGCTTGTCGAAGCTGGGCTGAGATTTGCCCACCGCGTACTGGCTCGCATCCCAGAAGCGACTTGAGTCTGGCGTTAGCATCTCATCTATTACGATTAGCTCACTGTTGACAAATCCGAATTCGAATTTGGTGTCAGCGATTATAATACCTCGTTCTAATGCATAATCTGAGGCATATTTGTAGAGAGCCAGGCTTTTTTCTTCCAAGTCTTTGGCCAGGCCCTTTCCCACCATGTTTTCCGTTTCTTGTTTGGTTAGAGGTTTATCGTGGCCTGTCTCGGCCTTTGTGGTCGGTGTAAAAACAGGTTCAGCCAGCTTTTCGCTTTCTCGCAGGTCCTTTGGCATAGCCATACTATTCATTGTTCCCCTTGCTTTGTATTCATCCCAGGCTGAACCTGAGATGTAGCCGCGGACAACGCATTCTACAGGGACTAGCTTGGCTTTTCTGGTAATCATCGACCTGCCGACGAGATAGTTGGGTAGAGTGGTATCACTGGGCACATAGTCCTTGAGCAAGTCTAGAGTGTCAACTGTTTTGATCAGGTGATTTTGTACTATATTCTTTGTCTTCTCAAACCAGAAGCATGAAAGCTGGTTCAAGACCATTCCTTTTTCAGGGATTGCAGAGGGGAGGACAACGTCGAAGGCGGAAATCCTGTCGGTAGCTATGATCAGGAGTTTGTCGCCTAAATCGTAGGTATCTCGTACCTTGCCGCAGCCAAACAGCGATAGGGATAGCTCAGTTCGCATTATTGTTGTCATAGTATCATACGAGCTCAGAGGGCTAGCGATGCTTGAGTTTCGGTCTTCGTTGACTTTGCTTTCTTTGCCATACCTAGACGTTTGAAAACTGCATCCACATGCCTAAGAAAGTAATCATAGTCAAACATCTCTTCCAGTTCCTTGGCTGATAGCTTGCTCGTTACCTCCTTGTCATTTTTGAGCAGGCCCACGAAGGGCGTCTTTTGTTTCCATGCTGTCATTGCGTTTCGCTGCACTAGCTCATAAGCTTTCTGCCGGCTAAGCCCTTTGTCTATCAGGGCTAACAGTACCCGCTGAGAGAAAACCAGCCCTTGCGTCAGCTCCAAATTGCGGCTCATGTTCTCGGGATAAACCTGGATGCCTTTCATTACCGAGGTGAAGATACTTAGTGTGTAGTCCAGTGCTAGGCATGAGTCGGGCAAAATCACGCGTTCAGCCGAGGAATGGCTTATGTCTCGCTC
>VGOO01000140.1 GCA_016875925.1 Chloroflexota bacterium | reverse complement strand
ACATCCTCTATGACCCCCAGACCTCAGGAGGCCTGCTCATCTCGCTGGCGCCAGATGCCGCAGAAAGGCTGCTAGAAAGGCTGCACAAAACCGGCATAAAGGAAGCAACCATCGTCGGAGAAGTTGTAGCCAGGCCAGCAGGCAAAATCCTAGTATCCTGAGTCAAAGAGGATGCACAGCATCCACTTCAACCCCTGCCGCTTCCATCAACATCCTTACGGCCCCTGCCTGCTCCCAGTCAAAACGCAAAGATATTCCGCAGTCGCTGGAGAACTGGCGCGGCGTGGGGATAAGCTTTACTTCAAAGCCACCTTGCTTCAGTATCTTTTCTGCCTTCATAGCTGAAGAGGTGGTATGGAATAATATGACGCCGTAATTACTCACCACTGCGCAATACGCCTCACTGCTGAAACCGCAATATGAATATCATCAAGCGCGGTCATCACACCCGGCGCCAGGCGTACCGTACCCTCAGGATACGTCCCTATAGTCCTGTGTGCTGCAGGAGTACAATGCAATCCCACCCGGCACAGAATGCCAAACTCCTCGTCCAGCCTCAAACCTATTTCCGAGACATGTTTGCCCGGGATGGTGAATGACACCACGGCAATCGACCTTACAGCATCTTTCGGCCCGCAGACAACCAAGCCAGGAATGCCAGACAATCCCTCAAGCAGAGCTGTTGTCAGCCTCATCTCGTGAGCCTTTATCTGTTCAACACCCCGTGATTTCAGCCACCGAATACCAGCAAGCAGCCCGGCTATACCGACTGTATTATGTGTGCCCGATTCGTACTTATCAGGCAATTTGTCAGGCTGCTCCTCAAGCTCAGACTGGCTTCCGGTGCCACCGCGTATCACCGCATCCATCTGAGAAATGTCCACGCTGCTGCCAATAACCAGGCCACCGACGCCGGTAGGCCCCTGCAAGCTCTTATGCCCAGTGAAAGCCAGCAAGTCTATCCCCATTGCCTGCATATCGATAGGCACTGCACCAGCCGTCTGCGCAACATCTACCAGCAACAAAGCACCAACCTTGTGCGCAATCGCAGCAACCTCATCTACCGGCAGCAATGTTCCCATGACGTTACTGCCATGAACCATAGCCACCAGGCGCGTTTTCGAACTCACCGCCCTAGCAACATCCGCAGGGTTAAGCGTGCCATCTGATGCGCACTGGACTACCGTCACCTGAACACCCCTCTGTTCGAGAGCGCGTAACGGTCGCATCACGGCGTTATGCTCGATGGAGCTGACAACCACCTCATCGCCAGGTCTCAGCAAGCCAAGCAAAGCCATATTGATTGCATACGTGGCATTAGCCGTGAATACCACCCGCAGCGGGTCCGAGGCATTGAAAAGTCCAGCAACTTCCTCCCTGGCATCGTACACCACTCTGGCCGCCTCTATAGACAGGCTATGGCCGGAGCGGCCGGGGTTGCCCCCGGCGCGCTCCAGGACATCACTCATAGCGGCCAGCACTTCAGGCGGTTTGGGCCATGAAGTGGCCGCATAATCAAGGTAAATCACTTCTTCAGTACCAGCTTAAAAACACCGCCTGGCTGCTCCTCGATGTTCACCTGCCAGCCAGCGCCCTGGGCAACGCGGCTAACATTCTCGCGAGCAGTGCCGCTGTCCACCAGTATCTCAACTGTCCCTTTATCTTTCTTGCCCACAGCTTCTCTAGCCATAAGCGCCGGCTGTGGACAGGACAAACCACGACAGTCTAGCTGTTGTATATCGCTCATTTCAGTCCTCCTACGCTTTTACGCCGCGCATGGTCAGGCCGATGACAATGCAGAAGGCCAATCCGATGGCCACTGCAATCGGGCCAAAAGCCCCCACTCCAGCAGGTGAGCTGGCCATAGTATACGTATGAGCAAAACCGGCACCGATTATCATTCCGCTGACAAACATGGCGGCATCGCCATCACCTTCACCAGACAGGAATAGCTGCCGTCCCGGACAGCCTCCAGCCAGCGTGAATGCCAGTCCCGCCAGTACCATTCCGCCGAAGTTCCACAAGGCATCAGTATGGGCCACAGGCTGGTTAGCAAAGCCGGGCTTGAACTGCCCCAATATCAGGTTGGTGATAAAAGCGAGGACGATAAGCGCCAAAACACCATAAAGCAGGTGTGTGCTGCGCAATATGATGGCATCACGCACTGCGCCTACAGTGCAAAAGCGGCTGCGCTGCGCCAGAAATCCTACGAACAGTCCAACAGCCAACGAAATGAGCAAAGGCGCATGTTGGCTGCCAGGTCCCTTGGACGAGAAAAAGATGGGGCCTACGGCATTTCCATCAGCATCTCTTCCAAACTGCGGCGCCAGGATAAGCAGGACCAGCAGCACCACCATAGCTGCGGGCATCAGCCAGCCGAGTGCGCGGGGCGCTGGATTCGAGCGACCCAGGCTGAAACCAAAACGCAAAAACAGAACGCCAATGCCTATACCAGCCACCAAGCCTACTAT
>VGOO01000139.1 GCA_016875925.1 Chloroflexota bacterium | reverse complement strand
ATAGTGGGCATGAATTCCCGGGGGAGCGACCTTGCCGTCAACGTCGCCAAAGAGAAGAAACAGACTAACATCCGTTCTTCTACATCAGATATTGCTGTAAAGCTGACGCCGCCATTGAAATTCAGCCTGGAAGAAGCGCTTGACATGATCAGCGACGACGAGCTGATCGAGGTAACACCCAAGAACATCAGGCTGCGTAAGCGACTACTGACACAAGATGAGCGCTTTAGAGCGCGCCATGCTGCCAACTGAGAACACAACAAATCTGCATTACCATACCCCTGGCACCAGTGCCTTGCGCTCCGGCGGGTATTTCGCAAAATGCTCCAGATACCATCTGTGATGTGCTCTGGCACGAGGTAGAAGGTTTGCCATAGTCCACAGGGCAAAGGCCAGTCCAGGCAATGACCAGGTGGCTATTGCCCAGCCAATCCAGATAAGAATCTCCCCGAAGTAGTTGGGGCAGGATAGCCAGCGATACAAGCCGCCATAGGGGATTTGGTAACCAGATTCGCTGTCGCTGCGCAGGTTGCGAAGCGTGTGGTCCGCCTGGCGGTTGACCATGAAGCCAATGATGAAGATGGCGAGGCCGACCATAAACCGCGGGTCGGCAAGCCATTGGTTGGGGTAGCCAGGGGAAAAGGTATAGATATAGCGACCGTTGAGATAGGCGTTTACCGCATTGAACAGAATCCCCGAGCCTACAACCATCAGAGGCATCCGCCTGGCTACACCGCGCAGGCCTAATGGATATATGAAAGCTCGGTGCAGGTAATGCGCTTCCCAGAGACCGAGGAAAACCAGTGGGGCTGCTGTCTTGGGGTTGCTTCCCAGCATGAAGCAGGCAACGAACACCAGTGGAGAGGCCGCTTCCATCACAACCCACCCCAACTTATTGCCAATAGTCGGGCCCCAATTGCCGCGGCTGTGGCGGCCGTATGGCGCCACGATGAAAAACAAGGCGACAAAGATAACCGCTGCCACTATGAACCAGCTTATGAGAAGCCAGTCAAAAAACGTCTGCTCTGTCATAGTTATTTAATGGGTCTTGTTGCTGGCAAACGAAGATAGCCGTTTTCTGCAAACCATCGCAGGGTATCGCCGATAGAATCCCGCAGCGGACGTGGATTGTAACCCAGGTCACGGGCAGCCTTCTCATAGCTCATGTTGCGATTGCTACGCATGGCTATCAGAGAAGCCCTGGTGTATAGCGGTCGCGTCCGGGTAATGCTAGCATAGATGGAGGCAAATGGCGTCCCGACCGGAGCTAGCCACAAAGGACAGACCAGCTTGGGCGAGGCCACGCCGCTGATTTCCTCCACCATACTCGCCAGGTCGCACATCGATGCCCAGTGGCCGGACAGCAGATACCTGGCACCCGTGGCAGCATGTTCCTCAGCACGCATTGCTCCTTGCACCACGTCACGGGCATCAACCCAGTTGAATCCGCCATCTACCAGGGCTGGCAATCTGCCCCGTGTCAGGGTGAGTAGTGCCTGGCCAAAATGGGATGGCGCATGGTCATAAGGGCCGACAACTGCGGTTGGGTTGATGATAATAGCATCCAGTCCTCGCTGTATCCCTTTCCGTACCTCTTTCTCGCCAGCCGCCTTCGAGCGGTCATAGGGTGGATAGCGGCTAGATTCTGCCAGTGGGCGCAGCTCATCGACTGGCATATCCATAGGTTCCTGGACGAGAGCATGGATTGAGCTGAAGTGCACCAGTCGGCGGACGCCACTCCGAAGACAAGCTTCGACGATGTTTCTGGTCCCGACAACGTTGATTGACTCTAGTAGTGGCCATTCACCCATGGATAACGAGATACGAGCAGCCAGGTGATAAACTACATCAGCTCCAGCAAATGCGGCGCACAAGGATTTCAGGTCACAGACATCGCCTTCGGCCACTTCGACTTCAAGCCCATCGATCGCTCGCCGGTCTACGTGGAGCAGCACGCGTACAGGTCGGCCCTCGGCCAGCAGAGCACGCACCAGGTTCGCACCTATATGCCCGCTGGCGCCGGTGACTACCGTTGTCTTACTCATCATAAATGTGTTTTAGAGTAAAATACGATGTCATGGAATCCGTGGATTCGATGGCAGGCAAGTGTACACGAATGGAGTATCATCATCAAGTAATCCCCCAACTGCAGTGCCGTTGTCTGCGCTCGGCGTGGTATAATGGTCACCATGTTGGGCAGTACTTTCTAGATGACTCCTGAGAAACTGCGCAGTGGGAAAAGCCATCGCCTGATGACAAGGATGAAGCGAAGATGAGTCCTAGAAAAAGACCACAAGGCCCCTCCATTAAGTCCATCTGGGCGCGCGAGATTATCGATTCTCGCGGCAATCCCACCATAGAGGTGGCGCTAGAGCTTTCCGATGGCTCGGTGGGCGTAGCCGCGGTGCCCTCAGGCGCCAGCACTGGCAAATACGAGGCGGTGGAGCTGCGCGACGGCGATAGGTCCCGATATGGCGGACAGGGAGAGCTCAACGCGGTGAGAAACG
>VGOO01000138.1 GCA_016875925.1 Chloroflexota bacterium | reverse complement strand
TTATCTGCCTTTGCCAAAGGCGGGTCTTCTGCTGGCGGTTGCGCTCCAACCGCTCCCACCTGAGGCGTCTCCCGCTGAGGCAGGTTGCCTGACAGACTCAGTCCTTTGACAATGGATGACATAATGACACATCCGTTCTCACGCTGTTATTGCAATAGGGTGTCTTTAGCCGATATGTGAGGGACAGGGCTTCAGCTCTGTCTGCCAAGGAAAATAAAACGGGCCGACCGGTAAAAGTCGGCCCGTGTGTTTCATCAGCCCACCAAAATTCTACAGTCCAGCGGCTTGGATGACAGCGGGAACTCGGGATTCCAGGCCGATGGCCATAATGTGTGCGCCCTGGCACATGTCCTTCATCTCTTTGATAAGCCGGGCAGCTATCTCGATGCTCTTCTTGGCCTTGTCCTCAGCCTTGTCCATCTCCTCGATAAGCTCATCGGGCACGTGGATGCCGGCTACGTTTCTGTTCATGAACCGTGCCATCGCCGCTGACCTGATAAGCACGATGCCCACCAGCACGGGCACGCCGAATTTCTTGGCCTCTTTCATGAATGCCTCGAACTGCTTAGGCTCGTAGACCGCTTGAGTCTGGAAGAACTGTGCACCCGCCTTGGCTTTCTTCTCCATCTTGATGAGCTGCGGTTCCACGGGGTCGGCACCGGGCGTCACCGATGCTCCCAGGAAGAACTTGGGAACGCCCTTTAGCTCCTTGCCTGCCAGGTCTCTGCCTTGCTCCAGCTCCTTAGC
The DNA here is from genome assembly GCA_016875925.1 of Chloroflexota bacterium. GTDB lineage: Bacteria > Chloroflexota > Dehalococcoidia > GIF9 > UBA5629 > VGOF01. Next base: position 1,781 of record VGOO01000138.1, on the reverse strand, counting down.
CGCCAGCAGCAAAGATACCGAGTCCAGGTCGAAAACCGGCTTGGCATCCAGGTGGTCGCCCAGCGTGACATAGTCGCCAGTGAGGGCAAGGACGTTCTCAATACCCAGCACAGCAGCGCTGAGCAAATCGGACTGCAAAGCTATGCGGTTGCGGTCGCGGCAGGTCATCTGAAATACAGGCTCAATGCCTTTCTGCTTAAGCAGAAGACAGGCAGCCAGGGAGCCAAGCCGCATCACCGCGCTCTGCTGGTCGGTGCAGTTCACTGCAGCCACCTTGCCCTTAAGCAGGTCGGCGTTCTCATTAAACTCGTGAATGTCAATGCCCTTAGCTGGGCCGACCTCGGCAGTAACTACGAACTTCTTCTTCTCTAATTCTTCACGGAGACTCATTTTAAGTTCCTCCTTAACGGATACCTAGACTTTAGTAGTTTCCTTCTGCTCCAGCGCCCACATGATGGTGGACCTGAGTTCCGGAGGCGGCTGCATCTTGCCGTAGCGCTTGACCTGGGGCGGTGTCTTCATTTTGTCCAGTTTGCCCAGCTTCTTCAGCCTTTCGTAAATCAGATGCCAGCCACAGTCTCGAACAGCAGGTTCGACCTCGCACTTGCCGTCCTTGGTGCCACCGCAGGGGCCATTGATCAGCCACTTAGTGCAGGCGGTCAAGGGGCAGATGCCAGCGGTATAGTCCAGGACGCAATCGCCGCATTCGCGGCAGCGCTCGCTGCCCCGCCATTCGCCGCGGGCACCACCGACATTGATGGTGTTTGCGGCGGGGTGCACCAGCTTATTGACCACGGCAGCCGTTGCTTGCACTCCGATGCCGCAGGTCATCACCAGCAGGGAATCGGCAGCGTCTATCTCGGCCTCGTGGGGATATAGCCTGGTCTTTACCAGCGCCTTATCACACAGGAAATCGATGACACAATAACCGGTGACGGTTTTGCCTTCTCTTTCCAGCTTTTCTTTCATCTCCAGCACCTGAGGCTCATCGCCGGTGTGGCAGACCTCGGCGCAGCCTTTGCAGCCGACTATAAAGACCTTCTTTTCACCATCCAGATAACCCAGGACCTCATCAAATGGCTTCAACTCAGAGATTATCATTTCATTACCTCCGTAGCTATATTATGGTTATCGTCATTGCGAGCGAAGCGTGGCAATCTCCCCCTCACTCTAACTCTCTCCCTCGAGGGGAGAGAGGATTGAATGTTCCCTCTATTTCCTTGAGAACCAGGTTGATAACATCTGGCAATTTTTTCTCCACTTCGGGGGATAGCTCCAGCCCATAATCCATTGTCTTGGGCTGAATGCCGATGATTACCGTTGATTTTGGCTTCGCCTGGCGCAGGGACATCAGCTTCAATGTATCCAGTATGTCTATCTCATGCAGGGAAACAGGCATGGCCGCCTCCTGCGTTACATCTTCTGCGGTAAACCTGTAAACTGCTCCCGGCTCGTCGCCACCATCCACGGCATCAACCACGATGAGCTTATCGGTATCACCGCTCACCAGGTACTGGATATCGGGCGAAGTGCCGCCGTCCACCAGTTCCACATCGGCAGTGTCTACCATACCAGCTAGCCTTTGCACCAGGTGGACTCCCACACCCTCGTCCCGGAGCAGCAGGTTGCCTATCCCCAGAACAGTGACTTTGGGCATGTTTTTAGCAGACCCGGTAAACTCCAAGTGTCTTCCCTTTGGGTGTAATCAGGTGAATGGCACAGGCAAGGCAGGGGTCGAAGGAGCGGACGATGCGCCCGATTTCGAACGGGTTCTTTTCGTC
>VGOO01000137.1 GCA_016875925.1 Chloroflexota bacterium | reverse complement strand
AAAGCCTTAGCGACGCCGGTAGAGATAGCGAGAACCATTAAGAGCTTGGGTTCGGCGCGGTATCTTTTATATGCTGACACGGCTCTAGCTGTGTCATAGCGGGTGTCGACTACAATCTGGTTTATCTTAATCCCTTCAACACCGCCCTTCTCGTTGATGTCTTTGAGATAGTCGTCACCACCCGTTGCCCCCGGCACATTAATCCCGCCAAGAGGGCCTGTGAGGTCGGAAAGATTAAGGAGGGCGACAGACTTTTCAGCAGTTGGTGCCGATGTGCGGCAGCCAGAGAACAAGGGTACCAAAGATATGAGCAAAGCCAGAGAAACAAAACTAACCAGTGCGAGCTTATCCCTTTTCATCCTTCACCTCCATGCTCTTTTCTCGGGATGCTAAGACATGATTCTATACTAACTGTGGTAGAGAAACAACCCCCTTTGAATCTAATGCAGGGTTTAAGGTGGCAGGATGTTCTGGAGCAGACTGTTCTGAATGGTTATTTGTCTGGTTTGCGTAGAAGTCGTTTCAGGGCTAAGCAGGGCAGGAACAGGACATAGCGAATGACTGCTGGCAAAAGCAGGCGAGTTGCCCTTGATACTTCATCGGGGGCAACGACCATATCCATCCGCATAGCGTCTAGCACCTTGGCGTCCATGACCAATTTGTCGCCATCGCGTTTGACCGAGTAGAGCTCAACGACCACGTTGCCGTCAGAGGTGCGAATTTTGACACTCCTGGCGTTTTCAGATGGCATTACCTGGCCACCGCCTTTTTGAAGTCAATGCCCAAGTCATCCATTACTGCTATGGCAGCCGCCCTGCCGCCGCCGGTCACACCGCCACCCGGATGTGTGCTGGCGCCGCAGATATAAAGTCGTTTTATTGGTGTTCTGTATTGTCCCCAGCCGGGCAAAGGCCTGTTAGCATAAGATTGAGTTATGAAAGATGCTATGTGCAGGATGTCACCAGATTTCATGGAAGAGTTGTATCTTTCGATGTCTAAGGGACTCATGACGTTTATGCCGAGGATATTGCCTTGTCCCAGATTGTCTATCTGCCCGCGAAGCACTCCAATGATGTCCTCAGCTATTTTTTCTTTTATTTCGTCCCATCTGCTTGGCCCGCCATTGCGCAAGTTGTATGGCTGGTAATGATATAGATAGATAGTGTGCTTGCCTTCCGGGGCACGACTGGGGTCATGAAGGGTTGGTATGGCCAGCAAGGGCATCCTGACACTAGGTATGCCATGGCTGAAGTCTTCGAAGATGCGCCAGTACTCCTCGGGGGATGGTGAAAATTCCACGAACATGGCATCGCACGGCTCGCCGTCTTTGTATACTGGTGCTTCATTAGCGGCGATGGCGATATTCATGGCAGAGAAAGTAGAAGGTTTGATACGCCTCACCTTCTCTTGGAAGTCTGTGGGCAGCGACAGGGGCTCTATCATCTCTAGGAAGAGTTGCTTAACGTTGAGGTTGGAGACAATGGCTCTGGTTGCCAGTATTTCCTCACCATTGTCCAGCACCACGCTGCTGGCTTCGCCAGATTCTGCCTGGATGGATTTCACGGAGCTAGAAATTCTGATAATTCCGCCATTATCTTTGATGCAGTTGGCCAGAGCATTACTTAGGGCACCTGAGCCACCGACTGCCAGTCCGTATCCGCCCAGGTGCACACTGGATACGAAGAGCATGGCATTTCCGGTGCCTTTCTCATAGGGGCTGACCATCATCTCTGAGGCGAATCTAGTCATGGCTACTTTTACTTCGTCGTTTTCAAACCAGTCATCGGCGATATCGGCGGCGCTGGCCATGATTGTTTTTAGGAATTCGCGGCCCTCCTCGCTGGCGTCCAGGAAAGACATCATTGCTCCCCATTTGGGTACTGGAGAGAACATTGCCACTGAGGCCACTTTCAGCATAGTGTTTGAGAACTTGAAAAACTTGCGATAGGCCTCTGCGTCTTTCTGCGAGAACTTAGCTATGGATTCGCATGTCTTGTCAAAGTCACGGTAAAAAGCCATGGTTCTGCCGTCAGGGAAAACGGCCTCGAACATCTTGTCGGGGTAAATGTACTTGAGGTTGTACTTAGATTTGAGACCAAGCTCGTCATTTCTGAGTAAGGGGTTTGCCTGAATGATGCCGTGCATATAGGCGCCTACTTCGTGTTTGAAACCAGGCAGTGTCAATTCCCTGGTGGCCACAGCGCCGCCGACTATATCCTGTTTTTCTAAGACACAGACATCCACGCCAGCTTTAGCCAGGTAGGCAGCAACGGTAAGACCATTGTGTCCTCCACCGACTACTACTACTTCGTGTTTCTCCATGCTGGCTATCCTTGTCTACAATAAAATTCTGAGGCTATAGCTAACGCTATCGTTTGCTTAGTAGATATAGGTGACTGCGCCGCCGTCTACCACGATAGTCTGTCCGGTGATGAAGCTGGATGCTTCCGAGGCTAAGAACACGGCGGCTCCTTTCATATCCTCAGTCTCGGCTATTCGCCCTAGTGCAGTATGCTGAATTATGCCTTTGGCAATGCCGGTGCTTTGGTCATCTAGAGCGCCGCCTA
>VGOO01000136.1 GCA_016875925.1 Chloroflexota bacterium | reverse complement strand
GACCTCCTCCGCAATCTCCCCGGCACGTGTTAATCCCGCATTTGTTGAAGCTATAAGAGCTTCGTCTGACCCTGGCACCACCGGTATATTGAGCATCTTCATCAACTGGCGGGCGCGGTGTTTGGGTTTAACCCTGTACATAGACTCGCTGGGCGGGCCGATGAAGGTAATGCCATGCCTTTCGCACATCTCGGCAAACTCAGGGTTTTCAGATAAGAAACCATAGCCGGGATGCAGGGCATCTGCCTTGCTCCGCATGGCTACTTCCAGGATTCTTTCGACATTCAGGTAGCTTTGTGTGGCGTCTGGGGGGCCTATGGGATAAGCCTCGTCAGCCAGCTTGACGTACAGGGCGTTGGCGTCTGCATCAGAATAGACAACTACAGCGCGTATTCCCATCTCCCTGCAGGTTCTTATTATCCTGACAGCTATTTCGCCCCGATTGGCTATCATTATTTTGTGAAACATTTATTTGCACTCCCTTTGCTGGGTTGAAATCTGCTGGCTTTCAAAAAGGATACCAATATTGTGACGCAGAGACAACCTGCTCTATACCAGCGGGATAGTGGTGCCGGTAGCTTTGGCGATGAGCTTGCCTTTGTGGTCGGTCACCGTCATCTCGGAGACGCAGACTCGCTTGCCGCTCCTTACCACGCGGCATTCGGCGGTCAGCTCGTCTCCTACGTTGGCGGCGGCAATGAAATGAATATTGAACTGGGAAGCTACGTTGGGTGTGATTACTGAATTGGTGGCGTAGGCGAAAGCCTGGTCGGCCAGCGACATGACAATGCCGCCGAAAATCATGCCATTGAAGTTAACGTGTTCCGGCTTCAGCTTCATAGTCACCCGGGCATAGCCATCTGATAGCTCCACCAGCTTTATGCCCAGGAAGGAAGCTATTGGTTCCTCTTTTGCTTTGGCTCTCAGTTTCTCCAGGTTGCCAGACATGCCGCACCCTCACCCTTACCTCTCCCATCGAGGGAGAGGTGTATATATTTTAGCTTTGATTTATATAACCAAATGCTAGCACAGTTTGAACTTCCTGGCGGCCTTTTCCAGGCCAGCTATTGCTCCTTCGATGGTCTTGTCCTCAACGCAGTAGGCAATACGGAAATAGCCTGGCGTGCCGAAGCCACTGCCGGGAACAGCCAGCACATTCCACTGGCGCAGTTCGTCCAGGAACTCCAACTCGTCCTTGGTCGGTGACTTGGGGAACATGTAGAAAGCGCCCTGAGGCTTGACCACGGAGTAGCCCATCCTGACCAGGTTGTTGTAAAGGAAATCGCGCTTTTTCTGGTATTCGGCCACGGAAACGGTCACGTTCTGCAGCTTGCTTACCAGGTGCTGCATCAGGGCGGGGGCATTGACGAAGCCCAGCGTGCGGTTACAGAAGATGAGGGCGTTCATCAGGTCGTCGTGCTCGGCGCATTCGGGATGCACAGCAATGTAGCCAATACGCTCACCGGGAAGCGCCAGGTCTTTAGAGTGCGAGGTGACCACGATGCTCTGGCGATGGTGGGGAAAGATGGGGGGATACTTCAGGCCGTCGTATATCAGCTTGCGGTAAGCCTCATCGCTGATGAGGTATATGTGTGTGCCGAAGTGCCTTTGTTTCTTGCCCAGCAATCGGCCCAGGCTGCCTATCAAGTCTTCACTGTAAACCACGCCTGTGGGGTTGTTGGGTGAGTTGATTATGACCGCCTTGGTTCTTGGGGTGATTGCTGCCTCCAGTGCGTCCAGCTTGGGCAGGAAACTGTCATCGGTGGGCACTGCTTTGGTAACCCCGCCATGATTGTCGATGTAGTTGCCGTACTCCAGGAAGTAGGGGGCGAAGACGATAACCTCTTCGCCGGGATTGAGTATTGCCTTGAGCACTACGTTCAGTGCGCCGGCAGCTCCACAGGTCATCACGATATTGTGGTGTTTGAACTTGTGGCCGGTTGCCTCCGAAAGCCCTTCAGCCACCGCCGACCGGGTATGGGCATAGCCGGCATTCTCCATGTAGCGGTGCATTCCGGCCAGGGGTTTTTCTGTCAACCGCCTCAGTTCCTCGTAGAATTTTGGCGGTGGTTCCATGACCGGGTTGCCTATGGAGAGGTCGAAGACCTTGTCCGCTCCCAGCTTCTGCTTGAGCAGGTTGCCCTCCTCGAACATCCTCCGAATCATAGAACCCTGAGCCATGCGCTGGCGCACGCTATCAGAGATTGACATGCGAGGTCTCCTTCCTGCCCTGCTCAAAGGCTTTCAAGTTGAGCTGCAGGATTTTGGCGGGTAAGCGCTCCGCAATGCATTTCTGCCAGACGTTCGGCTTGATGGACATGAAATTGGAGATGCAGCCCAGCATAAACAGGTTCAAGGTGCGGACATCGCCCATTTCTTTGGCACTGGCCGTGCCTTCTACTAGGCATATCTTATCCGTGCGCTGCTTCAATATCTCTCTGACCTCGTTGTCGTTGGGATAGCGGTGCGTGCCCAGGCTGACGGACAATGGCGGATTGGCATGGTTGTTTACCAGCGCCAGCCCGCCGGGCTTGAGGAAATGCGCCCACCTTGCCGCCTCCAGCTTTTCGA
>VGOO01000135.1 GCA_016875925.1 Chloroflexota bacterium | reverse complement strand
GGGTCAGTTCACCATAGACTGTTATCGTGGCTCCCAACTTCTGCTTGGCGAGGGTGAGGTTACTTGGAGCAAGGTCCACGTAAATTGTCCCACTGCCGTCATTAAGCGTGAACCAGCAGCCGTTGCCACCGCATAGCGTGACAACCTTGCCCTTCAGTGCCACCAGTTGCCCTTTGTAGCCATTAGGGTTACTCAAGAGGTCACCGACTTTTACCAGCTTTGGCCCCTCTTCTTTTGGCGGTTGTGCGACAGCCGGTGGTGGCGCCTGAACAGCAGGTGGTGCATTGGTTGTGCTCGAGTTAGCTGATGGCGTAGTGTTTGGCGTAGCGGTCGTCTGAGTGCATGCTGCCATTGTTACTCCCAGGGCTAGCAGCAATGCTGCAATGATTATTTTCCAGGTCATTGATTAGTCCTCCTTTTGAATTTTTGAGTCTGTTGCGTGTGAGGTCTGGAGGTGGGTTTAGATAGCGTAAGTTGCCATGTCGGGTACCCCCTTTTTCTGTTGCATTTCGACCAGGTCCTGAAGCGTTTTAGACTCCAGGACGTGAGCCATCGACTCCTTAACCTCCGTCCACACATCGCGCATGGCACAGGTACTAGAGCGGTTGCACACATCTGCGTCGTCAACACACTCTACTGGACACGATTCCATGCCTCCCAGCGCGACCAGGGCATCGCTCAACCTTATTTCGCGCGGTGATTTGGCCAAGGCAATACCGCCCTTAGCCCCGCGCAGGCTTCTCACCAGGCCAGCGGTCCTGAGCTGCAGGACAATCTGCTCCAGATAATGTTGGGATACCTGTTGCCTGGCCGCCACATCCTTGATGAGCACTGGCCCCTCCCCGTAGTGCATGCCGAGTTCCAGTAATGCCCTCATTCCATACCTGCTACGCGTCGATAGCTTCATCTAGGCACCCTTTTCCTTCTCGGTAATGTTGACTATTATAATCAACATACTTGGTAATAATAACAGCTAGGGGAAGGCTTGTCAAGGAAATGTAAGCGCCGCTCCAATAAAGGGGCGGCGCTTACCGAATGCAGGTATGTATCTATTTATGCCTGTTTGGCTTTGGGCAGGAGTACGACTGCGCCTTCTCTCAGGTTCTGGCGAGTAGTGATAACGTTGATATTCTCATAGTGCATTCCCATCTCCAGGGGATAGGACATAGCAGCGTTGAGCACTCTTTTGGCGCCCTGTGATAGGGCAGGATTGACATTAGCAATCTCGCTGGCCAATTTCCTGGCTTCTTCCATGAGCTTGTCTTTGGGGTAAACGTGTTGCACCAGTCCTATACGCAAAGCTTCGGCGGCATCTATCCTGCGTCCGGTGTATATTAGCTCTTTGGCTTTCCCGACGCCGACGAGCCTGGGGAGGCGCTGAGTGCCGCCGCAATCAGGCAAAGTTCCCAACTGCAGTTCTGGCATACTGAATACGGCGTTTTCAGAGCATATTCGGATATCGCAGACCAGCGTCAACTGCATGCCCATACCGAAGCAATAGCCATTGATGGCGGCGATAATGGGTATTGGCAGAGATTCGAATCGGCCGTAGAAAGCGCTGATTTCTTGCACTGGCTCCAGGTCAGAGCGGATGGGATGGTCAGGCATCAGGCCTTCGATATCCTTGCCTGTAGTGACCATTTTCAAGTCGATTCCGGCACAGAAGGCACGGTCTCCCGTTCCGGTGAGTATGGCAACGCTGACCTCGGGGTCGGTTAGCTTGTTCAAGGCTTCACCCAATCCCCTGCGTATGCTGCCGCTGAAGGCGTTCATAGACTCGGGGCGATTGAGTGTAATAGTGGCTATGTTGCCTTCTTTTTGGAATAGCACTGCGTTGTTCTGGTTCATTTACTTGTCTCCTTTCGATGTTGCGTTGCTGGGAACTAGCGGGCACGCGGACATACAGACCACCAAGCCTCCTGTTTCAATACGAGCAGCCTGAATACTGATTTCCTACTAATTTTATGTTGCTGTCTTATCTGACTACCACGGTGTAGGTCTGTGTCTTTGCCGGTGGCTGGTCTTTCTCCCAGGAGCGCACGTATTTCATAGATATCTGTGCGATACCCTTGCCCACGGCTTTGAATGTCCAGACTTCCTCTCCACCCTGGCCAATTCGTCCGCTCTGAGGAGCCTTGTAGTCCGATTTCACGAATTTGACGATGGCTTCATTTGGCGTCTGGGCCAGCTCCCACTGGTAACCGGTAGTGGGATTGGACTCGATGGTGATGGTGAACTCCTGGCCTGCTTTAGCTTGAATTTGGTTGCCGGCTGGGGCTGGCGAGCAAGCCAGCGTAACTATTCCCAGTGTTAGCAGCATAGCCACGGCTGCTATGATTGTCCTTGCGCTGTGATGCATGATTGGACCTCCTCTGCCTTTTTCGAATTGGACAACAGGGACAGGCTAGATTATATCATTCTGTGGGGAGATGGAGTAACTGGGAGTCTCTTCCAATACAAGATGAGCCTGGAGGAGGTATCGATTTCTAATACAGGATGAGCCTGAACAGACAGGCGTCTCGTTTATGATTGGGACATGCAACTTATCATGAACGACAAAGAGTTAACTACAGTAGAGCAGGTCAAACAATTTTTAGAAGGAAGCGAGGCGCTTACATTCAAAGGA
>VGOO01000134.1 GCA_016875925.1 Chloroflexota bacterium | reverse complement strand
TCATGGCGTTGGCCTCGCTGGTTATTGCCATCCTTGTCCCGATAGCCCTGGCAGTCCTTTCCCGTTTCATGCATGTCCGCGATGTGAAACCGCTCTTTTACCCTGTTGCTGTCCTTGGGCTTGGCCTGGTGGGGCTGTTGGTTGTGCGTCTGGTCAGCCCTTCTATTTTCCAGTCCATGGTAGGCAGCCTGGGCATCTTCAGGTGGCCCATGGGGACGACGGTTCATGAGATGCAGCCCATATTATATCCTGGGGGCAACTTCTCGTGGTTAATAGTGTGGCTTAATTTTAACACCAGCTTTTTCCTCAGTTTTATCTGTATGGGCATTCTCATTTACCAGATTGTCAAGAGGGGAGAGGCAGGAAAGACGCTGCTGTTTGTGTGGAGCTTCGTAATGCTGTTGGCGATGCTATCGATGAGGCGTTTTGCTTATTACTATGTGGTAAACGCAGCGCTGCTCACCGGCTACCTGGCCTGGCTTGTCCTTGAGTTTGCCGGCTTCAAGAAGGCCAGCGCTGTCCCGGTGGCTGAAGTATCTCGAAAAGCCAAGAAGAAGGCACAGCGCGAAAGGCAGCGGAAGTTAGGACGGTCGCCGGCAGTTATGGTGGTTGCGGCGGTGGTTGTATTGCTGGTGGTGTTCTATCCCAACATTGGCCCTCTGCCGGATGGGACTAAGCCAGCTTTAGCTGTAGCCGAAAATCCGCAGTATGAGCCTAGCGATGCCTGGTGTGAGACGCTTGACTGGGTGAGAGAGAACACACCAGAGCCTTTTGGGAACCCGGATTTCTATTATGAACTTTACGAGTCACCGCCGGCTGGGGAGCATTACAAGTATCCGGAGAGTGCCTATGGTGTGGTTGCTTGGTGGGACTATGGCTATTGGGTAACACGTATAGGCCGTCGTGTACCTACGTCTAATCCTGGTACTGGCCAACTTGGCGAGGCTTTTCTCTTTGCTGCGCAGGATGTGGCCTCGGCCAGCAAGATAATGGATTCTGCTGGCTCAAAGTATGTAATAGTCGATTTTCCGATGGTCATGCCTGTTGGGAAATTCCACGCTGTGGCTACTCTTAGCGGCGGCAGTATGTATGATTTTTTTGACATCTTCTATGAGGTGCGGGGGACTCAGATGGTGCCTGTGTTGCTGTTCTATCCTGAATACTACCGTTCCTTCGTGGTTAGATTGTATAACTTCGATGGCAGGGAAGTGGTACCAGGGAGTACAACTGTTGTCTCCTATCGGGAAATGCCGGGGCCTGGTGGCGTGGCTTATAAGGTAATAACGAGCTCGCAATCGTTCAAAACCTACGGCGAGGCCCTGGATAACATATCGGCACGGAAAGGGGAGAAGGTGAAGATAGTGGGGAATCATCCCCTTGTCAGCCCAGTCCCGCTGGAGCCATTGAAGGATTACAGGATGGTTTACAGGTCAAAGAACTCGATGATGGTTGGGGAAAAGGCGGTGGCGGAAGTGAAGGTGTTTGAGTATGCTGGCTCTAAATCCCTTGATTAGCCTGCTTCTGGCGATGCACCTCCGCTGAGTATGTATCCGGTGAATGTAATGAGGAGTCTAGTGTTGTCATGAAGAAAGCCCTGATAACAGGCATAACCGGTCAAGATGGCTCTTACCTGGCTGAGTTGCTGCTCAGCAAGGGCTATGAAGTGCATGGAATTGTGAGGAGGTCATCTACCTCAAATACGGCGAGGATAGACCATGTTATTGGTGGTCGCTATGGCTCAAGGCTATTTTTGCACTATGGTGACCTTTCTGACTCGGAGCAAGTTTCAAATCTGGTCTACAATATAAAGGCCGACGAGGTATACAATTTGGGAGCGCAGAGCCACGTGCGTGTCAGTTTTGACCTTGCTGAATATTCGAGCAATGTCACGGCGTTGGGGGCTGCACGATTGTTGGATGCCATAAGGAGAAGCGGTAGCAAGACCAAGTTCTACCAGGCTTCAAGTAGCGAGATGTTCGGTGCTTCTCTGGCTCCACAAAATGAAGAGACGCCGTTCAAACCGAGAAGCCCTTATGCCTGTGCCAAGGTGTATGCCTACTGGATGGCCAGGAACTACAGGGAAGGTTATGACATGCTGGTTTGGAATGGGATACTCTTCAACCACGAATCTCCACGCAGAGGCAACTCCTTTGTCACCAGGAAAATAAGCAGAGGAATTGTGGATATTCTGGCTGGCAGGGAGAAGCATCTCAGCCTGGGCAATTTAGACGCAAAGAGAGACTGGGGGTATGCACCAGAGTATGTAGAGTGCATGTGGCGCATGCTCCAGGGGAAAGGGGCAAGTGATTTTGTTATCGGCACCGGGGAATCTCATGCCGTGAAGGATTTTCTGGAAGAGGCCTTTGGCTATGCCGGCTTGAGTGTGGGGAAATATATCAAAACTGACCCTAGTTGTTTCAGGCCTACTGACCCGATGGAGCTGGTGGCTGATGCTTCACGGGCAAGAGATAAACTGGGTTGGAAACCCAAAATCAAATTCGAAGATCTGGCCAGGATTCTGGTGGACGCAGACATGCGTGCTGCCGGTCTGGAGCCAATTGGCGAAGGAGACCGGATTATCCAAGAGAGGTTTCCTAATAGATGGTGGGGTGTTGATTAAGGTTTTGCTTCTCGCAGTCGAGGAAGGGGCGTGATTGTCTGGATGTAGGTGAACCATGCGTAAACTAACCGATGCAATTCAAAATAAGACAGCCACCATAGGCATTGTTGGCCTGGGCTATGTGGGGTTGCCTCTGGCGTTGGCCTTCTCGGAGGCGGGGTTCAAGGTCTTAGGCTTTGATGTGCAGCAAAAGAGGGCAGATTTGGTCAACGAA
>VGOO01000133.1 GCA_016875925.1 Chloroflexota bacterium | reverse complement strand
CGCTTCTCCAGGAACGACATCACCCCCTCGATAACGTCCGGATTCTTGGTCATCCAGGAAAGCGTCTTGGACTCCATCTTGTGCGCCTCCATGGGATGGTCAGTGCCCACCATCTTCCACAGAAGCTGTCGGCACAGAGCCACAGACACGGGCGAGGTGTTCTGAACAATTTCACTTGCTAACTCCCGTGCTCTCGGTACCAGGCCATCAGGTGGCAGCACCTCGGTGACCAATCGAGCAGCCAGCGCCTCCTGAACTCCAAACACCCTGCCCGTGAGAATCCACTCGGCAGCCTTGCCCATACCCACGATGCGCGGCAAAAACCAGTTGCTGGCGCCTTCAGAAACGAAGGCTCGCCTGGTAAAGACCAGGCCAAATCTGGCATTTTCTGATGCTATCCGAATATCCGCAGCAAGCATCATAGTAAGTCCAACACCAACAGCCACACCGTTAAATGCCGCTATTACTGGTTTCTTCAAATCATACATGGTCAATGTAACCATCCCTGCAATATCCCTCTCAGGGTCAAACCCTTCTGGCAACTGCGTCTTATCCCCACCTCGCCCACCTGCCGACTCTAGGTCGGTACCGGCACAAAAAGCATTGCCCGCCCCTGTTATGATGATTACTCTAACCTCATCATCATCGTCAGCCCGATGTAACGCATCTATCACCTCCTTGCACATGACATGCGTGAAGGCATTCATCCTCTCAGGTCTATTGAGTGTTATAGTCAAAATCCTATCGGAAACCTGGTACAGTATCTGGCTATATTCCATAGCTGCCATCTCCCTTCAGGTTAGTTCCAACGCATAGAAATAACGAAGTCGAAATGTGAAGCGCTGAAAGCGCTAGTATACTTACCACCCTGTGGCCTGTCAATCGTAGACAGCGTAGCTCAAAGAGGCAAGCGACAACAGTCCTACTTCGTCATTGCGGGCATAGTGAAGCAATCCCACAGCCTATCCTCAACTATGAGACTACCGACGGGCGACTGAAAGTCCTAGGGAAACACAGTTCCGCCTTGACCTTTCCCAACAGCGAGCCTAATATAAAACCTGTTACATCAGAACGAGGAGAGCAGCATGAGCCGAAAACGCGAAATCAAGGTCAAGCTCTATGCCCGGGCTATCATAGCTATAACGCTAATCACGTCCTGGAGTTTATTGTCTTTAAGCGGATTGGTGCTGTGGCTAGCACCCACTGGACGGCGCTCTGGCCAAATCGAACTACTCTTCGGCCTGACCAAGCAAGAATGGGGTGACGTTCACTTCTGGATAGCGATAGCCACCATAATCATAACACTAGCCCACATCATCATCGACTGGAAGGTATTCCGCGGCATCATCCGCTACCTCACCAACCCCCATCGCAGACGAGATATGCTCTCAAGTTAGCTCTGCTACGCCAGCAGGCTACTTCGGAAACTCCTTCTCCCCCAGCGCTATGCGGCAGAGGTCGGTTATGTAAACCTTGGAGAAGTTGCGGGCAGTTGTAGGACGGCGCAAAACGCGGTCGCACATGGGACAAAGCGTAATCAAAGCATCAGCACCACAGGCAATAGCGTCATCAACATTCTTAGCCTGCACTTCCTGAGCAAGCTCGGGAAACACGCGGATTATGGCCCCCGTGCAACATAAAGCAGTCTCACGTTCATAATTCCGCTTGGGTCGCTCTATACCAATTAGTTCGAAAATCTCGTCCACGAAGCGGTCCTTGTCAGGCGTATACCGCGAAGCGCAAGGCCGTTGGTAGGCCACCTTTTTGCCTATCTTCTTAATCTTGCTGCGATTGTCCCTCAGGTAATTGCGCATGTACTCCAATATGTGCATATACTTAAAGGGCACCTTGATGCCGTAATCCTTTACCTTGGCATCCACCATAGCATAGCAATCATCATGCAGAAAGATAATCTCTTTGCCCAGACTAGCTACGTTGTCAATAAACTTCTGAGCATTCTGTGCAATCGGACTTTCTTTTCCTGCATGCACATAGCCTATGTAGCAAAAATAGTCGCCACCTCTGGCAATGGTCAAACCATCAAACATCCGGCCGCTTATGCAATCTTCCGGGAGCTGGTTCTCCATGACACAGAGCGACAGCACCGGCTTGCCAGGGTCGCCGGGAACAACCTGATTGGGTACCTGGCTCGCCAGGTCAATCCAGGCAGTGCCAGATGGACCTACCGGAAAAGCATCGAACTTCTCCTGCATCTTGTTGACGAGGTCGAATGGGTCGGCGCCGGTAGGACAATATTCCCGGCAACCACAGCAGGTAGTACACTTGCCCAGGATGGGAGCTTCTTTCCCCTCCATGAGCAGCTTAACCTCTTTAACAGCACGCTCCTTGTCGTAGTCCACATAGAGGCACTTGGTCAGACAATCGCCACAAAGATTGCACTTCGAAGCATCCCACATTAGAGTTTACCTCCCACTTTCTAATTGCGTCGCCAGCAACTCGGCAACATCCAGCGCCTTGAGCGTCTCCTCAGCGCCCTTGGCCTTTATGGCATCTACAAACATCTGCAGACAGTAAGGGCAGGCGGTAGCCACCACATTGGTGCCAGTCTCCATTACCTGCTCGATACGCATCTCACTGATTCTCTTGCCCACCTTCTCCTCCATCCAATAGCGTCCACCACCACCACCACAGCAGAAACCGCTATTCCGAGACCTGCCCATCTCCAACAGCTTCTTGGACGATATGCTGCGCAGAATGTCTCTTGGCTGCTCATAAATATCGTTATGCCGTCCCAAGTAACAGGAATCATGATATACCAGTTTCTCCCCGTTCATGCAGCCTGGCCTGATTTTGTGTTCCTTGAGCAACTGGAC
>VGOO01000132.1 GCA_016875925.1 Chloroflexota bacterium | reverse complement strand
GTGAGGTGGCGGCGAGGCCGAAGCCGAGCGCCGTCCAGACATGCTCCGAAATCTGTTCTATGCGGGGTGAGCCGATGAACTCGTCTCGGTGTTGGCGGATAACTTCTGCACCAGTGGTGGTTGGTGGCTGGTGGAGAGGCTTCCCGCAGTTTAAATTGGCTGCTGTCAGGAGAGAAAACGCCAGGAGGAAGAGCGCTGGCTTGAAAACAGTCGGCAGCTTGGTCATGTAAACACCTCCCATTCTATGGACTGCGCCGGTTTTTCTTGTTTACCTATTGTGGGCCCTGGATATCCTTCAAGATGCCACTAATTCCATACCCTTATTAAGTGCGGCCAGGTTGGTTTCGACTTCTTTGGGGAACATCTCCTGAATTGCGGTTTCGACTGATTCTCTGTCCAGCGGCAGCACGCCGGTCTGGAGCAATGCGCCGATGAGTATCATGTTGGCGAAAATGGGGTTGCCCATTTTCTGGGCTTCCTCGGTGGCGTTCACTATCCAGGTTTTGGATGACAGAGACTTGATGCTTTCCCTGGCTTGTTCGATTTTGGGGTAAGTAGCGCTGCCAGAGGTAACATCTATGGAGTAGATTGGCCTGGGGTTGAAAATGGTAATCACGTCAGGGTTGCCATACTGGCTTAGCATGCGCAGGGTTTCCACCGGTTCCATGCCCAGGATTATGTGGGCATGTCCGTCCGGGATGAACGGGCTGTACTGTGAGTCGGCTGAAATTCTGAGATGGCTCATGACCGGGCCTCCTCGTTGGGACAGGCCGTAGGTTTCTCCTATGGTTACCAGGTAGCCCTTTCTCACCAGTGCATTGCCTACTATGAGGGCGATAATTACGTTGCCTTGCCCGCCAACGCCGGTGATGATGAGATTTAGAGGGTCTTTGCTCAGTTGTTTTGGCTTGATGTTCATGCGGCCTCCTTCACGATAGCCCCCTGTGGGCAGATATCTGCGCAGAATCCGCAGCCGTTGCATACCACCTCATCTATTTTCGATTTGCCAGCTTCCTTGTCCCAGATAAGGCCGGGGCAGAGGAACATTCTGGTGCATACACGGTCGCAGCCACAGGCTTGGCCCACACATTTTTCGGAGTCAATGTGCACCTTGTAAGGTGCTTTTGCCTTTTTCCCTCTGACCAACTCGCATTCACGGCGCATGATGGCTACTTTGGCGCCACCTCCTTCAGCCATCATGTTCAGCAGGGTATTGGTGGTGGATTTGAGGTCAAATGGGTCGCATATTTCAACGCGAGCACCCAGAGAGCGGCATAGTGCTTCCATGCTGATAGGCTGTGTTTGTTCTCCTATGGCGGTCACGCCGGTGCCGGGGTGGGGCTGAAAACCAGTCATGGCAGTGGCGCTGTTGTCCAGTATTACCAGGATGTAGTTGGACTTGTTAAATATGCCGTTTATCAGTGCGGGTATGGTGGCGTGGTAGAAGGTGGAATCACCAACAACTGCAATCACCGGCTGGTTGAAGCCAAATTGTGCCAGCTTTCCCAGGCCACTGGCAATTCCAGCACCAGCGCCCATGCAGTGAACGGTTCTTAGCTGGTAGAAGCCGGCGGCACCAAGCGCCATAGAGTAACAGCCGATGTCTCCGGTTACCACGCCATTGCGGCCGTCGAGCTTAGTGGCGTTCTTTATAGACCAGAAGGTGGCTCGATGCGGACAACCAGCGCAGAAGGTCCAACTGCGCGTTGGCACGCTAGTTGATGCCAACTCGGCTGCCTTTTTACTGTACTCAGCGTCTCGCGCTTCATAGGACACGCCCAGAATGCTGGTTATGGCTTTCATTACCAGGTCCGGGTTAAGCTCTCCCTGGGCGGGTATATGATTGGAGCGTTTGCCTAAGAAGATGGGGCGTGGTGCTGTTGAAGGCAAGCTGGCGGCAAATTCCATGATGCTTTGTTCTAGGAAGGGGTCTATCTCCTCGACGAAGAGAATTTTATGCGATTTGGACAGGTGCTTTTCAATGAATTTCTCTGGCAACGGCCAGAGGGTTCCCAGTTTCAGTATGCCGACTTTGTCTTCCAGTTTGAGGGCTTTCACTGCATCCTGCGAGTAGAGCCAACTGCTGCCGCAGGTGATAATGAGAAGGTCTGGTTGTTCGGGGCCAAGGTAGTAGTTGAAGGGAGAGGATTCGAATTGTTCTTTTGCCCTGGCAAGTTTAAGGTGCAAGAAAGTGTGGCGTATGGGGCTGGAGATGGGCATGTACCTGGTGGGGAAAGGGTTGCGTGCGTCATGGCACTGGTCAAAATAGGCTTTTTTTTGTTTTCTGGGTAGCTCACCGAGATTGACATTGCCTCGGGCATGGGCGATACGGGTAACACTGCGCAGCATACACAAGGTGCCCAGCTGCTCTGCGAGTTCGAATAGCCATTTGGTCATGTCTTTTGCTTCCTGGAAGGTGCCCGGCTCTACCAGCGGGATGTCCAGCCATTTGGCGATGTGCCTGGTGTCTTGCTCGTTAGTGCTGGATATGGCGGAGGGGTCATCGCAACTGATGAGCAGCAGGCCAGCGGGGCCAATTCCAGTCATGACCAGATTTGACAGAAAGTCAGATACCACGTTGATGCCATTTTGTTTCATCGAGGCCATGGCGCGGATGCCAGCAAAAGATGCTCCGGCGGCTGCTTCCATAGCCACCTTTTCATTTATTGACCACTCGGCGTAGATGTCCATGTTTCTGGCTACTGAAGCCATGCTGTTCAGTATCTCAGACGATGGCGTCCCCGGGTAGGCAGCGGCGAAGCCCACGCCAGCCTCGAGAGCACCACGGGCGATGGCTTCGTTGCCTATGAAAAGCTGGCTGGTACCGGGAGCGTCTATGTCAATTGTCGCCATCTCTGTTTCCTCCTTGGCTGGCCTAGCCCAGCAATGCGTCCATGAG
>VGOO01000131.1 GCA_016875925.1 Chloroflexota bacterium | reverse complement strand
TAACTTGTCATAGACAGCATGTTCCAGCGCCCGGGCAACATAATCAGTAAGGACAAACTGTATCGCCATGAAGTATCCTGCACATTCCGTGACTTGCTCTCACAATTATACCATGATTTTATATAGGGGGGTTTTGGCAGGTGATACACGCAGCTTAATTGTTGCTTCCCAGGATGCAAGGTAAAATAGGTGCAAAACTAGAAAACGGAGGTCACTATGGGCCCCAAGGTGTTTTTGATTCAATCAGAAGGGCTGGGACGCGGAGACGATACGCTGGGCGCCATGCTCATGGCCAATTTCCTGCGGTTGCTTGGTGAAAACAAGGAGAAACCGGCAAGCATAATGCTCTGGAACGCAGGCGTACGCCTGGCGTGTGAAGGCTCCAAAGCCATTGAGCATCTAAAGAGGCTTGCGGAACAAGGCGTGGAGATACTGGCCTGTACCACATGCCTGGAATACTTCGACCTGGCCGATAAGCTGCTGGTGGGCAAGCCTACCACCATGGTCAAGACCATTGAATCTATACTTAGCTGCGATATCGTCAGCCTATAGGGGCTGAGAGGCGTTTTTGTATTGTGAGGCGATTCAGTGTATAATACGTGTATCGTTTCAGTTCAGGTTATTACGTGCTTCTTCTAATCCCCGGGGATACACCTTAAGTATTGGATGGCCCGAACTCTAACCAAGAATTCAGAACAGGGGAGGGCATCTAATGAGCTTTCAGGACAAGTCGGTTCATTGCTCCGTCTGCGGAACCATCTTCAGCTTCAGCGCTGAAGAGCAAGGGTTTTTCCAATCTTGGGGCTGTACCAATGAGCCCAAGCGCTGCCCGTCATGCCGCCAGTCAAGGAAGGTAGAACGACACAGGAATGGCGGCTCCGACCGCCGAATGTTTCGGGCAACATGCGCCGATTGTGGCAGGGATACCGAAGTACCCTTTGAGCCTCGCAGAGGCAGGCGGGTATATTGTAGTGATTGTTATCGCAAAGTGAGACCGAATAGATGATTTTGACGAAAGGAGCATTAGCATGAATATCTATGTGGGCAACTTATCATACGACATCACCGAAGAGGAATTGCGAAATGAATTCGCAACTTTTGGGAGAATCTCGTCTGTAAGCATCCCAAAGGACAAGTACAGTGGCCAAGCCAAGGGATTTGCCTTTGTGGAAATGCCGGTGTTGTCTGAAGGCCAGGCTGCAATTAAAGGGCTCAACGGAAAAATGCTAAAGGACCGGAAGCTTACGGTCAACGGGGCTCGTGAGCGCTCTGGCGCCAGAAGCGGTGGTGGTTCCTATGGCGGCAGAGGTGGCAGTGGCAGGAGAGATGGAGGCTTCGGTGGTGGCGGCAGACAGCGAAGATACTAGACTATCCCTTCATGCACATCTGCTCAGAACATGAAACTGTGGGCCTTCACGCTTGGGGCTATTGCTTTTATGGAGTTAGTGTAAAGACATAGACCAGGGATACGCTATCGCCGAGGAAGGAGGCAATATGAACATCTTTGTGGGTAACCTTTCTCTCGATGTGACTGATGAGGAACTGCGACGAGAATTCATGGCTTTTGGACAGGTAATGTCCGTAGTCATTATGGATGATAAGTATAGTTGTGGTGGTCAATCCAGGGGATACGGCTTTGTTGAAATGGCCTCAAAGTCCGAAGGCGAGGCCGCAATCATCAGCCTTCAGGGAAAAATACTGAGGGGTAAGGTAATTGATGTCATCGGTGCTCTCCCTCTTTCACCTAAAAGAGATACGGGGTCACTCCATGGCAAGAGAGGTAGACCGTCTACATCAAAGGGCAGCCAGATAAGATACTAAGCTCAAGTTGCCTGCCATATCCCAGGAACACGTAAATGTGCATTTTATCGAGGAGTTTTAATGAGTTTCGACACTTTCAATTTGCATCCGAGCATCATGGCCGGTGTACAGGCGCTTGGATATGTTACACCTACACCGATACAGCTTAAGTCCATCCCACCAATTATGCAAGGCCGAGACATACTTGGCCTTGCCCAGACAGGGACCGGCAAAACTGCTGCCTTCGTGCTGCCAATACTGCAGCGCCTGCTGCGAAGCCCACGGGGGCGAGTTGGCGCTCTCATAATTTCGCCTACACGTGAATTAGCTGAGCAGACCTGTGAGACAATCAAGGAACTAGGGCAACACACTAAACTGCGGAGCATTGCTATCTATGGTGGGGTAAGTGCAAACCAACAAATCACTGGACTGCGTAGTGGCGCCGAAATCGTTGTGGCATGCCCTGGCCGCCTGCTGGACCACATGTGGCAGGGTGCAATCGATTTGTCGCATGTGGAAGTTCTGGTAATCGACGAGGCCGATCGGATGTTTGACATGGGCTTCCTGCCTGACATTCGAAATATCCTGAAGTGCCTGCTGCGGGAGCGTCAGACACTGCTTTTCTCGGCTACTATGCCTGCTGACATCCGGCGCCTGGTGCATGACGTGCTGCATAATCCGGTCACAGTGCAAGTCGGTCGTACGGCACCGGCAACCACGGTGTCCCACGCACTGTATCCTGTTAAGCAGCATCTCAAGACAGCGCTGCTGGTAGAGATTCTACGGCGCACCGAAGCGGAGTCGGTGCTCGTGTTTACACGTACCAAGCACCGTGCCCAGCGTATTGCACAGCAACTGAAAAGAAAGGGGTATAATGCAACCTCGCTGCAAGGCAATATGTCGCAGTACGGGCGACAGGCGGCGCTTGATGGCTTCCGTGACGGCTCTTTCAAGATACTGGTGGCGACCGATATTGCCGCTCGCGGCATCGATGTCCTGAATATTTCACACGTTATTAACTACGACATGCCTGACAGCACAGATGCCTACACTCATCGCATCGGCCGCACGGGACGCGTTGACAAAACTGGAGATGCCTTCACG
>VGOO01000130.1 GCA_016875925.1 Chloroflexota bacterium | reverse complement strand
GACATCGGCAAGGGTGTTCACCTCAAAGGCCCGGCGGTAATTGGCCCAGGCTGCACCTTAGAAGACGGCAGCATAATAGAGAACTGCATTCTATGGCATAATGTAAAGGTAGGCAGAGGAGCCATATTAAAAGATTGTATTGTGGCTGGCGACAACCACATTGAGAATAATTCCCGAATAGAAGGAACCGCTATCAACAACAAGGCGACAACAAGGCGACGGCTAAGAAATGAGAGCCGTCAGTCCGCCTAAGTAGTCAGGAGGTTAAAAACCAATGGCAGAATATATACTGAACGTAAATCAAGACAGCTTCCAGAAGTCAGTCTTGGAAGCACAGAGGCCTATACTGGTTGACTTCTGGGCACCCTGGTGCGGTCCTTGCCGTGCTGTGGCACCGGTGGTCGAAGAGCTGGCCAAGGAGTACCAGGGGAAGATAGATTTTGCTAAAGTCAATGTAGACGAATCGCCCTTTGTCGCTTCCAAATTCGGCGTCATGAGCATACCCACCCTGATAATGTTCAAAGGTGGCAAGCCTTTGGAGCAGGTAGTTGGCTTCAAGCCCAAAGACCAACTCAAGAAACTGATAGACAATACGCTGACTAAATAGAGGAACAGTGACTGATATTTCTTATTTCGTGGCCTTTGGCGCCGGGCTGCTGTCCTTTGTATCGCCCTGCGTTTTGCCGCTCGTTCCCGCCTACCTGGCAAACCTTGCAGGTGTAACCGCCATCGACAACAGCAGCCGGAAAAGCTACCTGCCAGTGCTATTCCACAGCCTCTGCTTCGTGCTCGGTTTCTCCATCATCTTTGTCGGGCTGGGAGCGTCGGTAGGGCTGATCGGCACCGTGGTCACTGCGCATTCTACATTGCTGCGCCAGATAGCCGGAGTAGTCATCATCCTCTTCGGCATATTC
Organism: Chloroflexota bacterium; assembly: GCA_016875925.1. Classification (GTDB taxonomy): domain Bacteria; phylum Chloroflexota; class Dehalococcoidia; order GIF9; family UBA5629; genus VGOF01. The sequence goes on along the minus strand of VGOO01000130.1, from coordinate 2,041 downwards.
CTCATAGCCGCCTTCAAGTTGCCTTGGCTGAATTACGAGAAACGCCTCAGTCCTTCAGTGGGTAGCAACCCGGGATATATCCGCTCCGTCCTCATAGGCGCTGCCTTTGCCCTGGGTTGGACACCCTGCATAGGGCCTATACTCGGCGCCATTCTGGCTATGGCCTGGAGTTCTCAAACAGTAGGGCAAGGCGCTCTGCTGCTGAGCGTCTACTCCCTTGGTCTGGGCATTCCCTTTGTACTGATTGGCCTGGCCTGGGGAGCAATAGCTCCACTGTGGAAAGGCATCAACCGCCATCTGGGCACCATATCCATTATCAGCGGCGCATTACTCATCATAGTCGGGATTCTGATGCTCACGGGCAACCTATCCTGGCTGAGTAGATACATACCATTCGACATTTGATGCAAGAGGAGTAATCAGTATGAGAAAGACGAGACTCAACTTGGTACTAGCGATACTGGGCGTCTCAGCAATCCTGATTCCGGCCGGTTGCGGGAATGCTACCGCTGCCATACCAAACGTAGGCGATAAGGCCCCTGATTTCACACTGGAAAGCATAGATGGCCAGAAGATAAGCTTAAGCCATTTCAAGGGTAAGAATGTACTAATCGTGTTCACAGCGGTACACTGCGTCCAATGCGAGAAGCAATTGCCCTACATCGACGCAGCCAGTAGTCAGGCAGGCAACAATCTGGCTGTGTTAAATGTATATCGGGAAGACCCGGCAACCAGGGTAAAAAAGCATGTCCAGGAAAAACAGCTAACCAGATATCCAGCGCTGCCAGACCCCCAGGATAAGGTAGCAGCACTCTACGGTTTACCACCCAAAGCAGCTCCTGTGAATATTATCATCAGTGCTGACGGCATCATCGTCAACAAGCATGCCGGCCCATTCGAACGACAAGAGGACATCAACACCTGGATCAAGTAGCCTAAGTTTCCTTCGCACCCCCTGTTTGACATACTTGCGGTGGGCTGTATAATAGGCATATAGAGAGTATCCGCTGGGAATAAATCCAGCTAAGCAACAGAGAGGGAGGAGCCAGAACAGTCGGTTTGGTGCAAACAGAGTCACGAAGGATGGCAGCTTAGTGGCAGGCTCTATAAGGTGCGATAACTGTGGCGAAGAGATAAGCTCAAGCAGCCGATTCTGTACTAGCTGCGCTGCTCGCATCTGTCCTGGCTGTCATAAGACTGTCCCGGGCAGCGTGAAATTCTGTCCCGGTTGTGGCTTTGCGGTCGGTGCCAGCCCGTTGGCCAGTGCAGAGCAACCAGGGCCACAACAGCCCCCGCGAGTTCCGCCAGCAACACAACCACAACGCCCCCAGCAATCGCAAAGACAACAGCCACAACCGTTTCCACAGCTAGACCGGCAGCCACCCCACCCACCACAAGCGCCACAACCCACACCACACCCCCCCTCTGCCACATGGACACAGGCTGCCACACCTCCACCACCAATTCCGACACCACGTTCAGCCACTGAATACAAGGTCGACCGCCAATTCATCAAGACCCACGGCTACGGCTCACCAGCCGAAGCTATAGCCGCAGGCGCACAAAAGTCGCCACCTGCAGAAGGCCCCTGGGAACAACAGATAACCCCCAGGCGCATACCCAGGACGCTGTTCATCCTTATGATTATACTCGGCGTAGCCATCATCGGCCTTGTCGCCTATAGCATGGGCTGGGACCAGGGCATCATCAGTAATGCCATGGACAAGGCCAGTGGATTGCTCAGCGGCATACGGATTCCTTCACCGACAGCGGGCACCAGCGCAAACGTGACCCCCCTGGCCATTTCAAACGTCACTGTATCTGGAGTAACCCAGACGGGGGCTACCATCTCATGGACGACAGACAGGCCAGCCAGTAGCCAAGTGATGATCTGCGACCCCGATGGGCTATGCACCTGGACAGATGTCGACAAGAACCTGGTGACTCAACATTCCATAGTAGTCAGCGGCCTTAAGCCAGGTACCAGTTACCAGTACAAAGCGCTATCAGCAGATGCTAAAGAGAACGAAACCACGGCTGA
>VGOO01000129.1 GCA_016875925.1 Chloroflexota bacterium | reverse complement strand
TGAACATACCACCCGGTATCTGGTGCCACAGCACACCGGTGTCTATGACCGACATCTTGGTGCTGTCCAGGAAGTCACGGTATTTAGGTGCAATTGACTCGAAGTATTCGCCAAGTTTCAGCAGTTGCTCTAGCTTAAGCCCAGTGTCTCTGGGCGTGCCGCTTAGTGCTACGACTATAGGCTCCACGGCAGGATGTGACGTGCGGAGAGCCCAGGGAGCCAGGCAGGTGTCTATGATGTCAACGCCTGCCTCGGCTGCCTTGAGCGTGCTCATGGAAGCCATGCCGCTGGTATAGTGGGTGTGGAGGCATACTGGTATCTTTAGTGCTTGTTTCAAGGCTTTGACCAGCTCGTAGGCGTCGTCCGGGGCGATAAGTCCGGCCATGTCCTTGATGCAGAAGCTATCGGCACCCATGTCCTGGATGATTACAGCCTTCTTCACGAAGTAATCTATGTTGTATACCGGGCCGCCCAGCTTGGGTTCGGTGAGTGAGTAGGAGAGGCAGCCCTGGATATGCTTTTTCTTGTCCTTTATGGCTTTGAAAGCGGTTATGAAGTTGCGCTCGTCATTGACAGCGTCGAAGACGCGAAAAACGTCTATGCCGCAGTCGGCGGAGTGATGACAGAAAGCCTTGACCACGTCGTCGGCATAGTGGCGATAGCCGACCAGGTTCTGCCCGCGCAATAGCATCTGCAGCTTGGTACTGGGCATTAGTTTCTTGAGAATGCGGACTCTCTCCCAGGGGTCTTCATTGAGGAACCTGGTCATTACGTCGAAGGTGGCGCCGCCCCAGACTTCCATTGACCAGAATCCTGCTTTGTTCATGTCGGGGGCGATGGGCTCTAAGTCAGCAGTTCTGCCACGGGTGGCGAACAGCGACTGGTGTCCATCACGGAAGGTGAGGTCGGTTATTTTAAGCGGGTTTTTGCTATTTCCTTTAGCTGGGGTCATGTATATCTCCTTTCACGCAGTGCGTGTGTTGTTCGGTTCTATCGGCCAGGCCTTTTTACCTGCCATCGAGTTCTGGCGCGCATCAGCTCTTGTAGTCCGTAGATGCGCCAGTTGCTCATCTGGGGGTGGGGGGGGATGGTTACTGGGGCTATTGCCCTGGCCTGTTCCTCCTGCTGCATATAGGCGGTTATGGCGGTGGTGATAGCTGCTACTACCGTTTCCTTCATTTACGCTTCCTTACAGGGGGATGTTCCCGTGCTTCTTAGGCGGGTTAGTGTCTGACTTGTTTTTCTGCATCTCCAGTGCCTTAATTACCTTGGGCCTCGTGGCACGGGGGTCGATGACGTCATCGAGGTAGCCCTTGCTGGCTGCTACATAGGGGTTGGCGAACTTCTCCTTGTATTCCGCCACCAGCTTCTGGCGTTCCTCCTTGGGATTTGCTGCCTTGTCAATAACGTCCTTGAATACGATGTTGACAGCGCCGTCTGGGCCCATTACAGCGATCTCGGCGGTGGGCCAGGCGTAGTTTATGTCGCCGCGCAGGCTCTTGCTGCTCATAACTACAAAAGCGCCGCCGTAAGCCTTGCGGGTGATGATGCTTATCTTGGGCACAGTGGCTTCGGCATAGGCATAGAGGAACTTGGCACCGTGCCTGATGATGCCTTTATATTCCTGCTCTGTGCCCGGCATGTACCCCGGTACGTCAACGAAGGTGATAATGGGGATATTGAAGCAATCGCAGAAGCGGACGAACCTGGAACCCTTGTCTGAGGCGTCCACATCTATCACTCCGGCATAGACTAAAGGTTGCTGGGCTACGATGCCCACGCTGTGTCCTCCCAGCCTGGCGAAGCCGACAATGAGGTTGCGGGCGAAGTTCTCGTGGACTTCCATGAGGTCACCGTTATCAACCACTCTGGTTATTATTTGCTTCATGTCGTAGGTTTTATTGGGGTCATCGGGGATGATGCGCAGCAACTCTTCATCCATGCGGTTGGGATTGTCGGTTGCTACCACAAAAGGTGGTTCCTCCATGTTGTTCTGGGGCAGGAAGGTTAGCAACCTGCGTACCATCTCCAGGCACTGGTGGTCGTTATCGGCGACAAAATGGCAGTTGCCGGTCTTGGTGGCATGCGTCATAGCGCCGCCCAAGTCTTCCAGGCTGACTTCTTCGCCGGTAACCGACTTGATTACGGCTGGGCCAGTGATGTACATCTGGCCGGTTCCCTTGACCATGAAGATGAAGTCGGTAATAGCTGGCGAGTAAACAGCGCCTCCGGCACAGGGGCCCATAACCACTGAAATCTGGGGCACCACGCCGGAATAGAGGGTGTTGCGAGTGAAGATATCGCCATAGCCTATCAGGCTGTCAACGCCTTCCTGGATGCGAGCGCCGCCCGAGTCCAGCAGGCCAATTACGGGTGCGCCGTTCTTGGCCGATAGGTCCATAACCTTGCAAATTTTCTCGGAGGCCACCTTGGACAATGAGCCGCCGAAGACAGTGAAATCCTGTGAAAAAACGAAGGTATTGCGCCCATTAATTTTGCCGTAGCCGGTGACTACGGAATCGGCCAGGGTTTTTTGCTCTGTCAGGCCGAAATCGGTGCAGCGGTGCGTAACGAAAGGGTCTATCTCTTCGAAGGTGCCAGGGTCGAACAGTACATCGATTCGTTCTCTGGCGGAAAGCTTGCCACGCTCGTGCTGGGCTTCGATGCGCTTGGCTCCGCCGCCGGCCAGGGCCTGTGCTCTTAGTTTGTTCAGTTCGGCGATCTTTTCTTCAATACCCATTATCTTAACTCCATTAAGCTGGATTTGCTGGTCTAATCTTAGAAGAATGCACCGAGACCATATTGTAGCACACTGCTGTTCTGTTCTGTAAGTGGGAGTCTCTTCCAATACAAGATGAGCCTGGAGGAGGTATCGATTTCTAATACAGGATGAGCCTGAACAGACAGGCGTCTCGTTTATGATTGGGACATGCAACTTATCATGAACGACAAAGAGTTAACTACAGTAGAGCAGGTCAAACAATTTTTAGAAGGAAGCGAGGCGCTTACATTCAAAGGA
>VGOO01000128.1 GCA_016875925.1 Chloroflexota bacterium | reverse complement strand
CCCTGCGGAGGCTGAGGCCATGGGTTCAAATCCCATCAGGCGTGCCACTCTGGGCGATTAGCTCAGCGGTTAGAGCACCTGTCTTACACACAGGGGGTCAGTGGTTCAAGTCCACTATCGCCCACCAGTTAGATAATATATTCGTCATAAGTTCGTTGCGTTTTACATCCATCGCCATCGGATACCAGTATAGTCAATTGTGATGTGAAGGCTCAGTGGTTATAATTAGGCTTAACTAGGGCTGAAGCGAGAGGGGGAATGCTATGAGCTATACCAGATATATCCTGATTATGGCACTATCGGCGATTGTGTTGTTAAGTATCGTGAGCGTGGCATGTGGTATCTCCAAAACGCAGAATTGGGGGACATACACCAACACGAAGGACAAATACACTATCGAATATCCTGGTTCATGGTCATTGGCTAAGGTTGAGCCACAATATGCCGATAGATGCATTGAATGGCAAAGCCCCAATGAAAGAGTATTCATGTCTGTCTGGGTGGACCCAAAAGAGAACCGTAGCCTGGACGAGTTTGCAGACTGGTATATCAGCGAAAATAGAAGGCTCAACGTAATATTTTACGAGCTCGTCTCTGACGTTAGAACAACCCATCGTGGGCTTGAAGCCAGAGATATAAAAGAGCTATTTTCGCCGCCGTCGTCAGCGATGTACAGCTGTAGAACGCTTATAGTATCGGCAAGAGATTCCTACTACTCTATTATTGTGAGAGCACCGGAGTCAGAATATGATTCCTACGTATCAGTGTTTGACCACGTCATAAACAGTTTCTCTTTAGCTGATTAGGTCATCAGCAAGAATTTTGAGCAAGAAGTGCTGTTCCACGGAGAGATTGACAGCGTACCCGCTGCTAAGACGCGATTCGAAGGAACAAGGGCATAGGGGATTGACAGGCATCCCGTCAATCGATATAGTGGTGGCATAAGAAAAGACTTATTGTAGTATGGTCTCCGTCTTCTTGGGCCTGAAACACATCAAATGGGGAGGTTGTCATGGTGAAGGCTATAGTCAAGTGCTCCATTCTCACTGTCTTAGTTGCATCTATTGCGTTACCTTCCTGGGCTACACCTGCCTTTGCTACATCTGCCCTTGCTGAAACATCTCTATCAGTATTCTCCCAGAATAATAGCCCTGGAGATGGCGAACCTTCATCGCCTACTGATTCCGGAAAAGGTGAACCATGCAAATCAGGAAACAAGGGGAAGGGTAGCCAACCGACAGGTTCCGGCAAGGCTGAATCTCCAAAACCTTGGGGTGGCGCGGAAAAGGAAGGGCCGGAATTCGGACCTGAAAGAGGGACACCAGCCCCCCAGCCTGGTGAACCGGAGTTAGAGCTTACGCTTAGGGTAAGCATACAACCTACGAGTCCGCAGGTCGGCGCAATCCACATCAATCCCCGGCCTAAAACTGAGACGGATACTCATTACCAAGACCAAAAAAATGGCACTTATTTCCGAGGGACATTTGGGTATTTAACAGGCAGACCCCTGGAGGTAACTCTAACGGCTGTGGCAATCGATGAAGACTGGGTTTTCGACTATTGGGATATCACGGATTCGAACAATAGAAACGAACCCTTTCTAGATAATCCCAAGAATGTCACGTTAACACCAGCTTCAACTGGCGAGAGGAGAGGTTCAAAGCCCGCATGGGGGAAAGGCGAATTGACAGCAGTTGCCGTTTTTGTCCGGGCCTATAAGCTAAGGGTATGTAGTGAGGAAGGTGGCAGCGTAACGCTGTTTGAGGTAAAAGAAGACAATAAGGGCAACTTTAACATGGTTGGGAAGAAATCATTTATAGTAAACCCAGGACCATGCGGAACTGGCAAGGTAAAAGAAGGCAAGAGGATAAAGCTCACTGCAGCACCTGTACCTGAATCTGGCTATGTCTTTACCGGCTGGGAAGGAGTCGTAGAGGGAGACCGTGTGGAGGATAAGATTCTCGTTTTGCGCCCCATGAATAGTGCCAGAGAGATTACCGCCAAGTTCACCAAGCAAGTACTAATACTTCGGGAAAAACCGTTACCACCGAAAGAGCCTGGACCTGGACCTGAGCCACAGCCACAACCTCAGCCACAGCCCCCACAACAGCCGAAATCCCATGTGTTACGCACCAGCATCGGTAAGGCAGGAGGAGGTACCGTGGATCCTGATACCGGTCCCGGTGGTATATCACGCATTGCTGGCACCACGGTTACCGTCAAAGCTACCCCCGATGAGGGCTACGACTTCAGCCACTGGAGTGGTGATGCATCAGGTGAGGGAAAATTCGTTGATGTCTCCATGGATCGCGACAAGACGGTTGTTGCCAACTTCAAGCTGAAACCAACGTGGTTGTTGTACACCAGAATCGGCCAAGGAATTGGCTCTGTGAACCCTGAGCCTGACATCTGGGGTACAGAGTACATTGATGGCGACACAGCTACCGTCGTAGCTACCCCGGATGAGGGCTACGACTTCAGCCACTGGAGTGGTGATGCATCAGGTGAGGGAAAAACTGTGTATGTCTACATGGATCGCAACAAGATGGTTATTGCCAACTTTAAGCCGAAACTCAAGATTGCTCCACTCTATATGTTACGTGTCAACATCAGCCCAGCGAAAACTGGTTCTACAGACCCTGCGATTGGCGCTATGGGGAAACCTATTGCTGCTGGCAATAAAGTTTTCATCAAGCCTATTCCGGCCGCCGGCTATCGATTTGCTGGATGGAGCGGTGATGCTTCGGGTTCCCAGGATCCTCTAGAAGTATTTATGGACCGCAGCAAGACAATCACTGCCAATTTTGTGTCGCTCACTGCTCCGCCGATACCACCGCCAATGCCAAAATAACAGTACTAGCCAGCGTTGCAGATGCCATGGCATAAAATAAATCTGCGGGTGTGGATAAGAGAAGAGCTATGCAGATGTTAATCGGTATCCTGTAATGGAATGGGAGGGTTAGAAATGAAATGTTCTACTAGATTGTTGGTCTGGCTTGCGATTCTGCTGTTGGTAGCGACTATTCTACCCGGTTGCTCCTTGTTAAAGCCAGGAGAGGGCAAGTGTTCCCTCAAGGATTTT
>VGOO01000127.1 GCA_016875925.1 Chloroflexota bacterium | reverse complement strand
GAAAGCGCGCCAGTAACCGCCGCTCAAACCAGATGAAAATTATGACCAGTGCCAGCACAAAACCAAGAACCACCACAATCCCCAGAAGGGCGGGAACTACATAGGCCGCCCACTCCGGCCAGTTAAGTGTTCTCAGCCACAGGCCAAACTCTTCCAGGAGCGTCATTATCGGTCTATCTCTCCCATGCAAATATCGATGCTTCCAAATATAATAATCAGGTCAGCCACCTTCCAGCCTATGGTCATCTCGCGCAGAGCCGTCAGGTTTATTAGCTCCGGAGTGCGCACATGAAACCTGTAAGGGGCAATAGAATTATCGCTCACCAAATAAAACCCAAGCTCGCCCTTCGGCGCTTCAATCCGCCCATATACCTCGCCCACTGGCGGACGAAGCAAAAGAGGCACATCAGCACAAAGCTCGCCTTTGGCAGGAAACTGAGCTATAGCCTGCTTCAGTATGCGGACGCTCTGCCTCATCTCCTCTATCTTCACCATGTATCGGTCATAGCAGTCCCCAACGCTCCCCACCGGGACATCGAAATCAAATCGGTCATAGATAGAATATGGGTCAGCGCGACGCAGGTCCCACTTAACACCGCTGGCTCGCAGCACTGGCCCGCTGGCTCCGATATTTACTGCCATATCACTGGGCAGAATACCCACACCCTTAGTTCTCGCCAGCAAAATCTCATTTAACGATAATAGCTGTTCATACTCGTCAATGAATTTCGGCATCTCCGCCACAAAACGTTTTAGGGCAGGCCAGAACTCCTCAGGGACATCCTGACTGACGCCGCCAAAGCGCATGTAGTTATAGGTTAGTCTTTGGCCGCAGAGCATCTCGAACAAATCTACGATCTTCTCCCTCTCACGCCACATGTAAAGCACCGGAGTCATCATGGCACCAAGGTCATTAAGGAAGAAGCCCACCCCCATAAGATGGCTGGAGATGCGCATCATCTCCGCAATGACCACTCTGAAATACTCAGCCCGCTCTGGCACCTTTATCCCAGCCAGCTTCTCCACAGCCATTGCATAGGCCAGGTTGTTAGTCATGGAGGTTACATAGTCCAGCCTGTCCGTAAAAGGCATATTCTGAATATAGGTGCGCCCCTCGGCCAGCTTTTCAATGCCGCGGTGAAGATATCCGATTACTGGCTCCAGGCCTACGATTACTTCGCCATCAAGTGTCACCCGCATACGAAAGACGCCATGCGTCGAGGGATGCTGCGGGCCCATGTTCAGGATAAAGGGCTCTGTCTTAATCGCCATTACAGGTAATCCCTCCGTTGCGGATGCCCTTCAAAGCCCTCCCACAAGAACAAGCGCTTCAGATTTGGGTGACCAGTGAAAGTAATGCCCATCAGGTCGAATGCCTCGCGCTCCTGATAATCAGCGGTTTGCCACAGGCTATATACAGAAGGCACAGTTAGCTTTTCCCTGCCATAGCATCTCGTCTTCAACACCAGGCTGTGATTATTCTTTAGAGAGGTCAAGTGATACACAACTTCGAAATAGTCCACGTAGTCCACGGCAGCCAGGTTTGCCAGGTAGTCAAACTCAAACCCAGTAGTGTTCTTCAGGTATTCAGCAACCTTGTACAGATGCTGACTATCGACTACTACAACTACCTTGTCAGATGCTACAACAGCGCCAGGGAATACCTCACCCAGCTTCTTGGCTACATCTTCGCCCTTTAAGGCTACAGTCATTATTCTAAGTGACCTCTGGTCTATACTAAGCTACTGGTAGTTCTTGATGCTGTCTTTCAGTATTTTCTGCTGTATCTTGTTGATGCCGTAAATCAACCCCTCAGGACGGGGGGGACAGCCAGGAATATAAACGTCAACCGGAACTATGCGATTGATACCCGGCACCACGCTGTACGATTCCCTGAAGGTGCCACCGCTGACAGCACAGGCGCCCATAGCGATTACCCACTTAGGCTCAGGCATCTGGTCGTAAATCATCCTCACCGCTGGCGCCATCTTCCACGTCAACGTTCCAGCGCATATCATCAAATCTGCCTGGCGCGGCGACCAGCGAAAAATATCCATGCCGTAGCGGGTAACATCGAAGCGCGAGGCAGCAGTGCCAATCATCTCAAAAGCGCAGCAGGCTAAGCCAAACATCAGTGGGAAAGTCGACCGAGACCTGGCCCAGTCAGCAACATAATCCACCGTGGTCAACAGAATATTGCGCTTGAGTTCTTCCTCTAGCCAGTCATCAGGGTCCGGAATCGGCCGCTGAGATTTCTTCATCAGCTTTTCGATTCGCTCAGTTTCGGCCAGGTCGATCTTGTAGCGGTCTATTTCCATTCCAGGGCTCCTTTTAGCCACGCATATACATAACCCACCATGATAATCAAGAAAAAGGCAACAACAGCCACAAAACCGAGCATACCCAACCCCTTGAGATTAACCGCCCAGGGGTAGAGAAAAACTGTCAGCACATCCAGAGCAACAAAGAGGACAGCAAAGAAATAATAGCGAAAGTTGAACTGCACCCACGTCTTGCCGATTGTCTGCATGCCACATTCATAGGTAGTAGTCTTGGCCGGATTGCTTTTCCTGGGGACAAGGCCAACAAAACTGAGAAGCAGAGGCAGAAGCGGAATAATGGCAGTGAAAAGAACAGCTACAACAAGTAGAATTCCAACGTAGCCGTATTCTAATAGCAAGACTGGAATCTCCTAGTCCAAAAATGCCGTCGCAAAGTATATCATACCCTTTCAAAGAAACGCAACCCCAATTTCAAAACAAAAAGTTAAAAACTTAAAAATACCCACAAACGCTTGACTGTGAAATACATCAAGGTATAATTTGCCTGTTTTTGGTATAAACTAATGCGTATCACCGGCGGCAGCGCCAGAGGTCAACAGCTCAAAGTACCAAGAAGCCAACTGGTAAGGCCCACCACCGACCGTACCAGGGAGGCCGTCTTCTCCATCCTGGCATCTTTGGCCACGCGATGGTCACGCTGCCTTGACCTGTTCGCCGGCAGCGGCGCCCTGGGCATCGAAGCCCTCAGTCGTGATGTAAAATGGGTTGACTTTGTTGACCAAGACCACCGATGTTGTGCTATTATTGAAAAAAATTTAGAGAAGGTCGGTTTTGCGGG
>VGOO01000126.1 GCA_016875925.1 Chloroflexota bacterium | reverse complement strand
CGGCTCAACTTCCTGAAGGAACTGCCAGGAAAATACCAGGGCGTGGACTACAGTGGCCCGCTGGAGATTGTCTGCGCCCAGGGCTCAGTTGCCCTCAAAGAAGATACGCTTATCGTCCATATCCATACCCAGCTTTCCGATGAGGACATCTGTATAGGCGGTCATCTGGCACAGGCAACAGTGTTCTCCACCGCAGAGGTAGTTATAGGAGAACTGGATTACCAGCTACGCCGTCAGTTCGATAGCTACACGGGTCTCAACGAACTCACAGGCTAGAGCTTGATGGGCCAGGCATAACGACGTCAACACCTCAAGAAGTCATGCCTTCCTATATTAAAAATAAGGGAGTGGCCCATCGGGCCACTCCCGCCCTCTATTATCTACCCGGTCAATCCTGACCAGTAGTTATTTGTTCTTGGCTTTGTTCTTGACCTTAACTTCAGCATTTTCCCGCACGGTGAGACGCTCCACAAACCTCTGGAGCTTCTGCGCCGCATTGGAGTTAGGATTGAACGGTTTTTGCAAGCCAGGAGCTGTAGCGATGCCCTTGCCCGGGACGCCACGTGCCTTCAGTATCTGCGCCTTGGTCATGACCTGTGGGACGCTGTTATTGTCAGAACTGGCAGTCAAAGCCACAGAAACCGAGTTGCTAACAGCAACGACTATCTCACCGTCGGCAGCGGTGCCTGTGACATTGGCACTGGTAGCCAGCGGCCCGGGCAGGTCGGCCTGTACCACAGTGTAGGTGGCAGAAGCAGTAACATTATCGCCAGGCGCCAGAGATGTATTGCTCAGTGCAATTTGCCCCAGTTTTGAATCCAGCAATGTGACGTTGTCCACGGTAACGTTGCCGGTGCTGGATATCAGATAGGTATAGGTGATGTTTTCACCCACAGCGGCGGAAGATTTGTTTGCCGAGAGACTGAGGCTCAGCGCAGCCCCATCCTGAGCGAAGGCGCTGGCTGGCATGGCTGGCAGCAGCAATAAGGCAACCAGCACTAGCACCATGTTCCAGTGTTTCATTTGTTAAACCCTCCTTTTGAAAGCTAGTTCAGTAGCCCGGCTCCCACCGGTACAAGTGAACACTTTCACAAGGTTATAACGTGGTAGTAGGCAAAAGGTTTAGTCTAGCGGAGGCATTCGGTGATTTCTGTACAGGTTATCCCTATCTTTTGTCGTCCGATGTCCCGGATGTGCCGCTGAGATTGGAGCCGTTGGGCTGCGTGCTGGTGGTTCCAGAAGGTTCGGTTCTACTCGTGTCTGGCTTCGACGTGTCTGCGGGTGGCAGCTTGATAGGTGTGGGCAAGATGCCCGGCTGGGTATTGGTGGTGTCTGACGGCCGAGTGGAGTCACGTGGTGGCTTGGATTCATCCGCTGGCAACGGTGGTTTCGGTGTTTCCCCCGGCCTCGGCGGTTCTATTTGGGATTTCGGCGGTAAAAGCCCAGGCTGGTCAGAAGTTGGCTGCGGCTTACCGGGAATGATGCCTGGGGGGGATTGTGGAGGCTTGCCATTCTGCGACTGTGGCTTGCCATCGATAACCTGCGGCTGTATTGTTCGCTGCTGTACTTCTTTAGCCCGATTGATGACCTGGTTCAGGGCTGGCTTGGCTGCTGACGGCGCTTGTTCCAGCACACCCTCCAGTACCGCTATGTTCTTGGCAGTGCTGCTTTTGACCAGCTCTCTGGCACGTTCTGTTTTCCTGAACGCGGCTGTAGCTACGTCTGTTGCTGGTGGAGGTGTTGTTTTTTCTCCAGCAGCTTGTGGAGCGCCACCTGCGGCTGCTTCCTCTGGCTGTGTTGTAGAAGCTGGCGCAGGTGCCGTCATCGCCGGTGCCGGCTGAGTCTTCCGAAGGCTAACAGCGATAGAGGCCTGCTGGGCTGCCTCTTTCATCTCCAGCGCCCTGACAGAAAACTCGGCCTGTTCCATCTGGTGACTGAGCCTGGTAGCCGTAGCCACCACGTAGTCCGTCTTTCCTTCACGAGCCATGACCGCTATCTCTTCCGCCCTCTTTTCTGCCAGTTGAGCATGGAGCGCCACCTTGTTCTCCTCTGAGAAGGCAAAGGCCAGCGTCACCTGCTCCGTGGCCAGCTTCACTGGATAAAGCGGCTCATCAGGCAGGGCTTCAGAGGAGGCAAAGGCAGTGCCTACGCTGCTGAACAGCAGGAGCGCGACGGCGGTCAGGGCAAATGCCCAGCTTCTCTGCCAGGCAAAGCCGCGGCTGGGTTTCTCCGCTGGCCTTTGCTGTACGGCGTACTGCAATGCAGCCTGGATGCGCATGCCGGTACGTGCCTTGAACTCCGGATTGGGCTGTAGCATAGAAGCTCTATTGGTAACGCCAATAGCCGTCCGCAACAAAGGCTCAAGGTAGGCTGCCTCATTGGGATAGCTCATCAGGCAGCTTTCGATGCTCTCCCCCTGGAACACGCGCTCCAGGCATTCTTCAAATATCTGCTCCAGGTTCTTAGCCATTTCTCCCCTCGGAGAATACCTTCCTCAGCGAAGCTGTCCCGTTGAACTGCAGCGCTTTCACGGTGCCTTCGCTCTTCTTGAGTGTCCTGGCCACCTCCGCAATGGGCATACCAGCGATGAAGCGCAGCGAGATAACCTCCTGCTGCGCCGGTGGCAGCCTCTTCAAAGCTGCTGCTAGGTCTGCCATCTCAAACCTCTGCTCTGTCATGGCCACAGGGTCTTCCACGCTCACCGCCCAGGCTTCCTCCAGCGGCGCTGTCTTATGCTTCGACTTCTTTCGCATATGGTCTATCACCAGATTGTGGGCGATGCGGAATAGCCAGGCAGCGAAGGGCACCTCGCGCCATTTGAAGGAGCCTATTGACTGCAAGGCCTTCAAGAACACCTCCTGGGTGATGTCTTCTGCCTCGCTTCGTACGCTAATCCTAAAGTAAACATAGCGATACACCTTGTCAAAGTGCTCATTGTAAAGCACAGTGAACGCCGCCTGATTGCCGGCAATCGCTTCACGGACTAGCCTCTCTTCTTCGCTTGACACCAGGTTAACCTCAGATTACCTGGCGTCTATTATATTAAAACGTTGCCGAAAGGAAAACGTTTAGATGGTTTTCCTATAATGGAGTCCTGTTGACGGGGTCAGAAATAACTAGGATAATGCGCATAGTGTCTTGGAAAGGGATGCCACTTTGACTCTAACCAAACTATTCACCCCAGGCAAAATCGGCGACATCCAACTTCGTAACCGAATTATCATGGCCCCCATGG
>VGOO01000125.1 GCA_016875925.1 Chloroflexota bacterium | reverse complement strand
TCGTTGTCGTTGGGATAGCGGTGCGTGCCCAGGCTGACGGACAATGGCGGATTGGCATGGTTGTTTACCAGCGCCAGCCCGCCGGGCTTGAGGAAATGCGCCCACCTTGCCGCCTCCAGCTTTTCGAAGGCCAGCAGTATGTCTACCTCGCCCTCTTTTATCATAGGCGACCATACCTTTTTTGCCAGGCGCACGTGGCTGATGACACTGCCGCCGCGCTGAGCCATGCCCAGCGTATCTGTCTTCTTGACGTCATAACTTGCCGCCAGGGCTACGTCTCCCAGTATATCGCTGGCAAGTATGGTGCCTTGCCCCCCCACGCCCACCATTAGTATATCTTGCTTATCCATGACTAGCTCTTATCTCCCGGAGCAACAGGGCCGATTGCCTTCTTGGGGCATAGCTGCTCGCAGACAGTGCAGATATCTCCGGCGCATAGCGTAGCATCTATAAATACCCGGTCATCGAACTTCTGGATGGCGGGGCAGCCTATCTTGATGCAGGTGCCGCAGTCGTCGCATTTCTCCACGTCAACGGCTCTTGCCCCGCTCCTGGTCTTCACCAGCACGGCGCACTCGCCGCGGACGATGACTACGGAGAGGCTGGGGTTGTCCAGTGAGCTTTTCATTGCCGCTCGAATTGCCTTGACATCGAAAGCGTTCACCACCTTCACGTCATCAACGCCGATGCCCTTTACCAGACGTTCCAGCTTTACGGCCTTGGTCTTTTTACCCTGCGCCGAGACGCCGGTGCCCGGGTGGTGTTGGTGGCCGGTCATAGCCGTGGTGCCGTTGTCCAGGATGACGATGGTAGCCTGGCTCTGATTGTAGACTCCGTCCACCACGCCGGTGATGCCGGAGTGGAGGAAGGTGGAATCGCCAATAACTGCTACCACCTTGCTGCTGATACCCGCCTTTTCCTTACCCAGAGCGTGGCCGATGCTGGCTCCCATGCAGGCGGTGGTGTCCATGGCGCGCAGTGGTGGATAAGTTGCCAGTGTATAGCAGCCGATATCGCCGGTGATAACCATCTTGGTTTCCCCTTGAGACTTGCCGCTGGCATCCAGAATCTTTGCCCGTTGTCCCATGGTGCTGAGCACGAAGAACAGGCTGGTATGTGGACAGCCGGGGCACAGCAGGGGAGGGCGTGCTGGCAGCCATTGCGGGGGTGCGCTCGGTTGCACTGGAGCGCCGGGTAGCAGTCCGGCACGACGGGCAGCCTGCTCTACCACAAAGGGATTCAGCTCGCCAAACCTGGGGATGAACTCCTTGCCAATGACCTTTATGCCCAGGGCCTTGATGCTGTCTTCCAAGAAGGGGTCGAGCTCTTCCACTACCAGTATCTTCTCCACGCCTTGGGCGAACTCGTGAATTAGCTTCTCTGGCAGGGGATAGGTCATGCTCAGTTTCAAATAAGAGGCGTTGGGGAATACCTCTTGGGCGTATTGATAGGCAACGCCGCTGGTGATGATGCCCAGCTTGCGTTCGCCCCACATTATCCGGTTATAGGGGAAGGTCTCCGCGTAAGCTGTCAGCTTGACCAGTCGTTCTTCTAACAGTGGCCGCCTGAGTCGGGCGTGGACAGGCAGCATCACGTACTTTTGCACATCATGGACAAAGCCCAGTTGTTTTGGTGCGGAGCGGTGGCGGCTGACATCCACCAGGGAATTAGCATGCGAAATGCGGGTGGTGCTGCGCATCAGCACCGGCGTATCGAACTGCTCGCTGATATCGAAGGCGATTTCCATGAGGTCGTAGGCTTCCTGGCTGTCTGCTGGCTCCAGCATTGGGACTTTGGCTAATCGGGCGTAGTGGCGGTTGTCCTGCTCGCCCTGGGAGCTATGTATGCCGGGGTCGTCTGCTGAAATAACCACCAGCCCGCCCCTGACGCCGGTGATGGCGGCAGCCAGGAAGGGGTCGCTGGCAACGTTCAGCCCCACGTGTTTCATGGAGACCAGTGTTCGCACGCCGGCGTAGGAAGCGCCCAGCCCCACCTCCATTGCCACCTTTTCATTGGTGGACCACTCGGCATAGACGTCATCGAACTTGGATATGTACTCTAGGATTTCAGTGCTAGGCGTGCCCGGGTAGGCGGTGGCCACTTTTATGCCAGCATGGTGAGCCCCCAGGGCGAACGCCTCGTTACCGGATAGCAGCTTCTTCATATTGGCACTTTCTCAGTGGGATTCGAGGTTTATTGTTGTGCGCAAAGACACATCATTATGCCATTATGCACTCGCAGATAGCAACCACGAAACTCTCGTCGTTGCGAGGAATCCTTCACTTGTGAAGGAGACGAGCAATCTCTGCATTGTCATCCTGAGCGTAGCGAAGGGTCTCAAGTGTCATTCTTGGCTTAAGAGATTCTTCAGTCGCTCCACTCCTTCAGAATGACCGAAGCGCGTAGGGTGGGTTTTCCAACCCACCGCTTGCCTCGCGGGAAGCCCCTGCTTTTTCCCTCGCCCTTGACGGGAGAGGGTGAGGGTGGCAAGTAGGGTAGGTTTGTGAACCCACCTTCGGACATTCCAGATTCTTAAATGGTGGGTTCTACCCACCCTACAACTGCTGGAGGATGGGCAAAATGTAGGGACAGACCTTCATGGTCTGTCTAAGTCCCAAGCATAAAGGCAAGGTGAGTAGCGTTCAGTAACCCGGGAAATCGGTTTTATCCCTATGATGGGATGGGGTTGTTACTCGATATAAAGTCTACTTGATTAGCTTGAGGCGGCGCATATCGGGTATTGACCAGCCTATGTCAGCGAGCAATGCTTTCAGGAGGCGCGGGCCATAGGTCTTGCCAGGGTGGTAGTGGATGGAAACGCGCCTGCCATCTGGATGCAGATAAACTCGTTGGGCTCCTCTTGTTTCATCGTGCTCCCAATCGTCTTTTACCAGCGCAGAAATAAGGGCATCGGCGGACTTGTTCTTGAGCTGGTCCCAGATATTCTTGGGCAGCTTCACGTAGTTGCTACCGTTAAGGCCTCGGTGTAGTGACGATGTGGAGTTTTTCTACGCGATTGTGCTCGCTTGGTCTCCTGCGATTCATCCACGATGATACCCACAGGGATAGGGTCACCGTGTTTAATAAGAGACTGGATATAAGCTATGGCAGCGTCTCTGGCATTGCTCAAGGCTTCGTGCTCGGTGTCGCCGCAGGCATGAAGACCTTTGAGTGCCGGGCAGAAAGCATGGAAGCCGTCTTTATCAGGTTCAACTACGATGTTCACCTGAAATTCTATTGTTGGGTGGCCGTTACCAGGCATTCCATTCACCTTTACTTGCTCGCCTTTTCCGTAGCAGTTAATACGCCAA
>VGOO01000124.1 GCA_016875925.1 Chloroflexota bacterium | reverse complement strand
ACGCATTGCACCTGATACGTCTGCCATCAGTCATGGAAAAGGCGAAATCCAGTTCCAACTCGCGCTGAAATATCTCCCTCTGCTGCGCTGTGGTCACCTGGGCAAACATATCGCTCAACTCCTGCCCACTGACTGCGCCGTCGCCAAACGGCTGCAGCGCGCCATCAACACGAAACAGCGGCGGGCTGAAAGCTATCAGGTGTAAATCTGAAGCCTTCTTCTCTACTGCGTGGCGAAGTAGTTCCTGAATATCCATGTCTACCTGCCTCTTAGAGAACCCCTTGAAAGGCGGTGTCATTGCGAGGAGCCCCGATTGCATCGGGGCGACGTGGCAATCTCAAAAGGAGATTGCTTCGCTTCGCTCGCAAAGACAGGAGTGACTTTCTCAGCATTCTCTAGCGCCCCCTTAACTTCATTGAACGTACAACCAATACTCACGTCTACTTCATCAGTATGGTAAAGCTCCACTCGTTAAACTTCACCTCGGTAAGCTGCTGAACAACCACCCTGGAGAATTTGCCGCTGTCGCGAAGAGCACTGGCATAATTCAAAACCAGCGTCTTATCCGGAGCCGTGCCCCCGACAGACAACCCCACAGCCCCATAGACGATAGACGTCACTTTCACATTGCCTGGTTTCAAGCTGGTGGCTTTAGCCAGCTTCTCGTTAACGCTCGCCCGCTGCGCCTGGGCAACTGCCATCGGCTCCTTCAATACAGCCAGTTGAGCATTTGTCGCGTCAAGCTTGGTCTTCAGTTTCGCCAGCGACGCTGCGCTGCCAGTGGCCACCTCGCCCTGGCGCTCCAAGCTATTTAACTGAGACTGCAAAGACCGGGTCTCTGAGAATGCCTTCACAGTTGATATGCCTACTGGAATAACCGAGGCAACAGCGATAAGTACCAGCGCCCAGGAAACTATTTCCATGATAGGCAGCGGCTTGGGTCGATATATCTCAGGCACAACGTTGATGTCCACCCTCGGCTGTAACCTGCCACCCTTGGCCTGCTTCAGCGCCAACCCCATGTTCACCGCATAGTCACCTGCATCAATTCCCTCCGGCATAGCAAACAACTGGGGAAATGGCCTCACAGGATGCTCAGCCAGGGCACTGACTGCCAGTTGCCTGGCTTCGCCAGCCACAAAAATCGGCAAACCGGTTGTCTTCGGAAATCCCTCTCGACTCAAGTCAAGAAAAGCCATCGTCCTATCAAGCTCCTCCACCAGAGCCTCGTCAGCACCAGATACAGGCACGACAGGAGGCGGAGTTGACAAGCTGCGCAGCAACCGTGGAATACCATCTAGCATAACCACTATGTCAAAGCTTGTTGCCTGCGCATTTATCACTATAGCATTGCCCTCGTCAGCAGCCCTGGCCAGTGCCAGCGGCGCCACGTCCATAAGCCGGGATTCCAGTCCAGCCTGGCTCAATGTCTCGGTGGTTGCATCAACACTGGCACGCGGCAAGGCCACCAGGCATATCATTGTTTCGCTCCCCGAAACATCGATTGCCTGCCACGAAGTATAAACCTCGCTCTCCGGCACAGGCAAAACCCTAGTAATCTCCCTTCTGACCGCCTCGTCCTGCATGTCCCGCGGCAGCCGAGGAAGATTGAATGTCCGGTAGATTGAATGCATCCCGCTGATGCCGACTACGGCTTGCCTCTCTGCTACCCCATAAGATTCCATAAGCTCCCTGAGCCGCTGACTCACCACTGCCGTATTAGTGATAACGCCATCATTGACCAAGCCCGGCTCCAACGGCAAACTGGCTGCCACTTGCGCCTGCCTGCCGCGCAGGACTACCATGTTGATTCGGCTATCGGTGATCTCCAGCGTAATCATCGCACCATTTCACTTCCCGCCATAGCACAGCACCTCGATTGTAACACTGGCAGTATCTTCCTCAGTCTCCTTAGCAGCCACGGTGATATTCACCGCGCTTATCTGGGAAGTCGGCAGCTTATCATCAAGCGCCAGGAGAAAGTTCTGAAACTTAGGAACCTGGCCCTTCAACGACAATTGAAAGGTAAACACGTCATATTTCACCTGCTTGCCGCCGATAGCAATTGCCCTTTGAGACATTGCCACCGACGTCCTGGTCACACTCACCTCGTTCGCCTGGGCAAGTTTCAGCAGCCGGTCCAGAAATTCAGGTACCTGGTCAGCCGCAGGGAAAACAGCTCTGGCCGCTTCCGTCTC
Organism: Chloroflexota bacterium; assembly: GCA_016875925.1. Taxonomy (GTDB): domain Bacteria; phylum Chloroflexota; class Dehalococcoidia; order GIF9; family UBA5629; genus VGOF01. The sequence continues at coordinate 1,128 of VGOO01000124.1, read as the reverse complement.
GGCTTCCGCCTGCCTTATCTGCGCCTCGAGCTTCGCCTGCGAATCAGCTTGCGCCCCGGCGCTCAGCCCCCGCTGCAAGGTGACAATGTTCTTCCTCAGTTCAGCCTGGCGTGGCGCTTGCTGATTGCCAACGAAAATCAGGGACACGAATACTATGAGGAAGACGCCCACTATCAGGGCAACCCTGCTGGCACGCCCTATCTTGGGCAGTTGCTCGGCAATCGACTTCTTCTGCTTTTCTGGCTCAGGTTGAATCATACTTGACAAACGTTATCTTGCTTTCGAAGTAGTTTAGCACTTTCTATTTGCCAAAGCTAGGGGGAGCAACGAGCAACTAGCAACAAGCAGTGACTGATTGCCAACCAGGCACCACTGCGAAATAGCGGTATTATTTGATAGTGTAAGTGCGGACTATCATGTCGCTAGAGCCACCACCAACACTGCCGCTGCCAGGGAAATTAAGCCCACCCTCTTCAACCGGCGCTTGAGTCCAGGTTAAAGACGTATTTGGATACATCTCAACCTCGGCATCACCGGCTATAGAACCATAAAATGTCCCACCCGGTTTTATGTCAGAAGAGCATTCAATGGACATGACAAATATGAAGGGACGGCCATAGCCAGCAAAAAGATACTGCTTATTAAGTTCGTCGGTGAAACCGGCCCCCGCAACTGGGGGGAAAGTAAATGATGAGTATGTGGCAGACTTGGTTTTACTGGGTCCGCTGGTATTATAACGAATGATAGCATTATTAGAAATTGCCGCCAGCCAGTAATCGGTACCGGCAATTAGCTCTGTCTCAGGAAAAGGAACGTTGTTCCAGCCTGCCACTACATCAATACCAACATCCGCATCTACAGCGCCAATTCGCGTGCTAGGCATACCTCCAGCATCAGCATACAGGGCAACCTTTACCTTGCCTTTGCCCGAGCAGTTTATCCGGAATATGTCTATTTTGCCATCCTTATCAGCAGTGAACTTGGACAGCAGAAAGGTATCTTTGGCGGCCTGACCGCTGGCAGCATCGCAATTAAGGCCGATACGTTTTTCTCCAGTGCCGGTAAGTTGAGGCTGAAAGACAACATTACCCACGGCAATTACACAACCAGTGCCCCATAGTTTAGCTT
>VGOO01000123.1 GCA_016875925.1 Chloroflexota bacterium | reverse complement strand
GGCAGAAACGATAGCTTTCTGCAAACTCCTCATCACTCTCGCCAGGAAAACCTACCATGACATCCGTGGTGATGGCTACCTCTGGCATGGCTCTCCTGATAGCAGCCACCGCCTTTCTGTAATCTCGAAGTGTATACCGTCGCCTCATTCTTTCCAGGACGGGATCGCAGCCGCTCTGGAGTGCCAGGTGGAAATGTCGGCAAAGCCGCTTATCCTGCCATAGCATCAGGAACCCAGGTGAAACCTCCTGTGGCTGCAATGAGGAGAGGTGCAATCGATGGATATTCGTTTCCACCAATATCCTCTGCGCCAATTGCCTTAAATCAGCATCGCTGTTCTGGTAGCTGCCTATCTTCGTCCCTGTGAGTATCACTTCTTTATAGCCTGCAGCACATCTTGCTTTCACTGCTTCTATTACTTCCTCCACCGGCACACAATATTCGTGCCGTCTCACGCTGGGAACCACGCAATAGGCGCAGCCATCTTTACATCCATCCTGTATCTTTATGAAACTGCGTATGCGGCTAAAACCGTACTCATCATGGCGACCAGGTGTACGCGTCGAATCGAGTTCTTCCCGAACTAGCTCCAACAACCGCGACTTCTGCTCGTTGCCTATTACCAGGTCTGCGCCGGCGCCAGCCAGTTCTTCGGGCGCCCTCTCAGCATAACAGCCAGTGACAATAACTTGAGCAGCGGGATTTCTCTTGCGTAGCAGCCTCACCAGATGCCTTGACTTGCGGTCAGCAATGTGAGTCACTGTGCAGGTATTCAAAATGCAGACGTCGGCCTCGTCGCCATCGGCAACCGTGTAGCCAGCATCAGCGAATTGATGAGCCAGTTGCTCGCTTTCAGCCTGGTTTAGCTTGCAGCCCAGTGTATGGATAGCTACGCGCAAGCCGTTCTGCATTTCCATGACGAAAGCAATTATATTTGCCGCTACTCACATGGTCAAACATGTCAGGATATGGGGTCGGATGTGCATGTCTAACTTGCATCACCAACACAACTTGTGGTATAAATCCAAAAACTAGAAAGCCGAGGCATTTGCTTGGCCCGTACCCACTGGAATCTGCTGCCACAAATCGAACAGACCGCTAGCCCGCCTGGCATCGACCATCTAATAGCCCAACTTCTCCATAATCGCGGTATTTCCGACCCTAATCAGGCAGCACTTTTCATCAGTGCCGACCAGCGCCTGGAAGTCGACCCATTTTTGCTCCCCGACATGCACCAGGCTGTCAACCGCACCTATCAGGCCTTGTTCGCCGGCGAGAAAATCGCCGTGTACGGAGATTTTGATGCCGACGGCATCACCGCCACCGTGCTCCTGGTCCAGGGGCTACAGGCACTTGGCGCCAACGTGATTCCCTATATCCCCCATCGTCTTTCCGAGGGCTACGGCCTGCGGATACCAGCCTTAGAAAAGCTCCACAAACAGGGTATCAGCCTGGTCATCACCGTGGATACCGGCATCACTGCCATAGAAGAAGTGGACAAAGCCAACAAAATAGGCATGGACATCATCATCACTGACCACCACGTACCCCCGCAAAACCTGCCTCAGGCCAGAGCCGTGGTCAATCCCAAGAGAAGCGACTCAGCTTACTCTTCCACCGAGTTGGCAGGGGTGGGAGTAGCCTTCAAGTTTCTCCAGGCGCTGCTCAAAGGGAGAGGTGAAGAAGACATGCTACACAGGTCACTTGACCTTGTTACCCTGGGGACGATAATCGATATGGTGCCACTTTTGGGCGAAAATCGCTACTGGGTAAGGCAAGGCTTAGAACTTCTCAAGGATACAAAGCGTCTCGGACTCCAAGAGATGCTGCGCTGCGCCGGGTTGGAGCCTGACAGCGTCGACGCCGACAAAGTATCCTGGATACTGGGACCTCGCATTAACGCTGCCGGCAGATTAGATGACGCTAATACCAGCTACCTGTTGCTCATCACCCAAGACCGCCAGGAAGCGAGCCTACTGGCGTCCGACTTGGAACAGAAAAACGCCCGGCGCCGCCAGGTAACAGACCAATTGATGAGCATGGCCAAGGAACACATCGTAGCCGGCGGCGTGGAACGCCCACTGCTCATGGCCGGCCACGACAACTACCCTCAGGGAGTCATGGGGCTGGTGGCTGGCAGGCTGGTTGATGAGTTCAATCGTCCGGTCGTTTTGGTCAGAATCGGCTCGGAAACCTGCCGCGGCAGTGGCCGTAGTATACCGCAATTCGACCTCATGGCTGCCCTGCAACAATGTCAGGACATACTATCCGACTTCGGCGGCCATACTAAGGCTGCTGGCTTTGTGGTATCTGTTGACAACCTGCCCCAACTCCAGCAACGATTAGCAGACATAGCTGAGAGCCAGTTGGCAGGTTTGGACCTGAGACCGCACCTAGACATAGATGCAGAGGTGCCGCTAGCTAGCCTGGCGGGCGATACCTTACAGAAAATACAGCAGTTAGCCCCGTTTGGATGCGGCAATCCTATGCCGACGTTCTTGAGTCGCGATGTTGAGGTCATCCAGCAGCAGCGGGTAGGTGAGCAGGGAGATCACCTAAGGCTGAAATTGAGACAAAAAAGTATGCTCTGGGATGCCATCGCATTCAAAATGGGCAACCGCACCGAGGAACTCGGTGCACTCATCGATATCGTTTACACGCTGCAGGTCGACCGTTGGAACGGCAATGAGCAACTCAGGCTTAACCTGCTCGATTTCGCCCAATCCTGCTGATAGCGCCACGCTCTATCCGGAAGCCTTCCTGCCTCGCCATAGCTTTACCGCCAGCCAGGGGACTGTTACCAACAGTATCAGGATGCCAATCACCTGAGCCTGTTGCATGCCGAAGAGAAAAGGGGTTCCTTGCCGGAAGAACCTTATGACTAAATCACCCAGGGCGTAAAGCGCAAGGTAACTAAGAAAAACCGTGCCCTTTGGTTTGAGCTTGGTACGCAGCGTCCACAGTATGCCAAATGCCACCAGGTTCCATACCAAATGATAAATCTGCGTCGGATAGAGCGGCACGCCTACAGGAGTGCTATAGAGCCCGTGACTGGGATGAACGTATTCTATGGCGCAAAAAGAAGGGTTCTCTAATCCGTAGCAACAGCCGCCAATGATGCAGCCAACCCTGCCAATGGCTTGCCCCAAAAGAGCACCAGGAGCTGCGATATCGACCAGTTGCCAGACGGAGAGTTTGTTCACCAAACAGTAGATAACGACTGCCAGCATAGCCCCAAGAACAGCACCATATATCGATAAGCCAGCGAAATTCACAATCTGCGCCGGGTTCTCCATGTAGTAGTCCCACTGGTCTATCACATGCATCAGCCTGGAGACTATGAC
>VGOO01000122.1 GCA_016875925.1 Chloroflexota bacterium | reverse complement strand
TCCTTCCACCGTTCTTCCGGGGTGCACGGCTTGACGTACAGCCGCTCCCCCTGGTATAGTGCCCCGTCCAGGTCCACGCCATTCCCCTCCTCGTCCACGACGATGGCCCGGCCGCGGGCCACGCGCTTGGCCGCCCGCGTCCCGATGGCGTGGCGCACGGGAGTGCCGGGGAAGAACGCGGCCTCTTTGTCGTTCACGTAAACCTTCAGTTTACTGTCCATAGCACACCTCGCTAAGTTGTGAGACCGACGACCAAAGCCAGCTATATAACATCTAGTGATTCACTCACTTACCGTCGCATCTATCTGTACCCGCAATACTATCTCTCTCGAGACGGGCGATTTCAGCAACCTTATTCAACATTTCCTTAGCTTCCTTCGCATACCGCTGGATCCTTGTCATATATTTCAGTTCCACCAAAGCTTTATCCCACATTCCCAATGCAACATAGCAATCCACAAGTTCCATCCGCGCTTCGTGGTACTCAGGCCGCTGGTGAAGAAGCTCGAGGTACTCCTCCAATGCCTGACGGTACGCGCCATGGCCAACATAGCGTCTGGCGAGTTCCCAGCGGCTGTCACAGTCGTATGGTACGTACTCCAGCCGAGTCCGTAATGCTCGAATACCTATATCATCTTCGATAGCAGAACGCTGTCCTTGATATTCCGGCATTTCTATTTTCGTAGTCGGCTGCCAAGCAGATCTCTTGGTGTTCAGCGCCTCCAAAATCCACTTGGTTGCTAAGCTCCCAGACTCGAGGTCTGTCATACCCATGTGCTCGCTATCCGGCACTGTATCAGGCAGGAGCGAGTCAGGGGATGAGTGGTACTGTTTCCCAGGCTTCAGATGTACTTCCGAAATCAACTGCTGTAAAGTTGTCCTGACAAGATAAAAGGCAGCTATAACCCAGTTCAGAGCTTTGCCTGCCAAGACTTGCTGCCAGGGCAACGCGCGTTTCTGCTCCTGCTTCAACCGCCAGCGTGATAACCATCGGCTGGTAAAATTTGGCAATTCACGCTGCCAGCGCTTTAGGCAATCCATATCGGAAAGCGAATTCACCACCTGACGGAGATCCGTCTCACCCTTGACCATAGTTTCTGTAGCATGGGCCTGGTGTTTTGCCATTGCACCCTTAATCGCAATGAGTTCTTCCTCCGCAGTTGCAATGATCTGCTTTAACTCGGTCAGCCGCCGGGTCAGCCGAAAATACTGTTCTTTAAATTGCACCATTGCCTGTGGAGAATCCAGGGCATTGGCGAGACGTTCCCATTCCTCAATGGCCGGCAGTACCTCGTTATGGAGTTCTTGACTAGCTGCATCTATAGTCTGCCTACGTTTGTCAATTTCTGGTTTGAAGACCTTCTCCAATTCTGTGGTCATATCATTGAGTTTGCTTACCGTTTGTCGCTCGTCCATGGAAATTCTAGCTCCATAATCAGAGAGACGATTCTGTAAGATATCTCCAACTTTGTCTACTAGCTCACCGAGATCGCTGGCGAAACTTGGATTGTGGATAGGGCTTACTTCATCTGGACCGTAAATCAATCCCCAATCTATCAGCCCAATGGTGTTATCTAGCTCTGTCTCCAAGAGTGCGTGGTTAGACCTATGTTCACGTGCATAGGTTAATATAGTTCTGAATGCCCTCAATCTGGCACCTTCCCATGCAGCGATAACTTCAGGGCTCGCTGGCTCTATAAGGCTATGCTCTGGATAGCGCATTTCCATCATACACCTCCAAGCAATTCACTGCTTTCGCGAGCAAGATTGCTCCCTCTGACCTTGCAAGGCGATTGATAGATCACTAAGGATGAAGTTACGCGTTAATGCATGTATAGAGTACCTACGTTGCTTGATGGTTATATCCTCACTTACGTCTAGCAATGATTTTTGCACTAGCTCCATGATGGCAGCATCAAATTCAGTGTGACTGACTTGGCTTACCTGCTGCAGCATTTCCCTATTAGCTGAGGATGCAAACGCGGGCATCACGACTAGCACTTTACGGGCCGGATCCGTGAGGGTGTTCCACAAGTCGGAATAGATAAATCGGTAGAGTTCCTCTTCATCTACTGCACGCCTTAGCCTTTCCAGCACAGTCTCTATTGCCAAGCCAGTCAAAACCTCACTAACCACGAGTTTGATGGCGAGAGGCATTCCACCGGTTTCGGCGTGGATTCTACTCAGGATTTGGTACTCCGCATTAGCCAGAGCAGATATCCCCCTATCGTTCGCCTCTTGACGGATAAGTTCGACTGAATATGGGTCCTCCAATCCACCAATCACAGCGGTATACGCGTGGTCTAGTTTTTTAAGTTCTATACGACCAGTAAGGATGGTTCGACTAGGACACAAGAGACTGGGTAAGGACTCCACCAGTACCTCTTCATCTCGAAGCGTCTCAAGATTGTCCACTACTATCAGATAGGGCTTCGATTTCAGCAGACGCCGCATTTGGATATCGCGACTGTGTCTTGAAATCTCAGAAACTCCAAATAAGAGCTGCTGTTGTATACAATCCAGCACATCACTATAGGTCGAGGTGCCCTTGCCCAAGGTTTGGATTTTACCGCCCACGACCACTTGTTGTTTCGCGCTAAACCAGACTGCATCAACAAAAAGGTGCTCCTGTAGAGAGCGATCAGCTAGCTCGTATGCCAAAGCTGTCTTGCCAATACCACCTATTCCCGTGATTGACAATATAGGTGGTCCAGCAGGATCACGCAAGATTCCCATCAGGTCCGACACCCACTGCTCTCTTCCTACGAGACGCCTGAAAGGTTTTGGCGGAAGACCAAGTAGGCGGCTTGTCTGAGATTTAGGCTGCCCAGGCAGGGTACTATCCATTGCCTGGTACTTTGCATCCCTAAACTTGCCTTTATTGCTATGTTTCAGTATCGTTCGCAAGTCGTACCCAGTAATCTGTGCTATTGCGGCTAGAAAAACCACCACCCCGGATACGATTGCTAACAATACCTGTATTTCGCCAGGCAGACCTGATATCACGGTCGGGACTACAACGAAGTAGGTTAGTGTTACAGTCACGGCAACGATAGACAGCACACCAAGCCAACGAAGTAAACGCTTCATCGATAAGCCCTCCTTTGTCCCTTAGGCATCAGTAGTCGTGATCCATTATGCACCACCATGTCTTATGAGCCAGCACGCTGCGCAGTCCGATATCGTTAACATATTGCTATATATCATATACACATCCATTTCTCACCCGCAGCTACGAATATGCTGACACTGGCCGACTGGCAGCCGCAACTCGATTGGGCGCAGCAGTTCTCACCCACGCAGTCCATGGTCACACTCTTGAGCCCTGCTTCTGCGAACCAGCGGTGCACGTCCTCGCGCCGAAAAC
>VGOO01000121.1 GCA_016875925.1 Chloroflexota bacterium | reverse complement strand
CCTGGGCACAGGGCGTTATTCCCTGGGGCAACCCGAACGATGCCAAGGCCGTCACTTTTCTTCGCGCTGTTGCCTATGTAACAGCCTACAATCACGGGAAGTCATCCGCAAATAAAGAGATTACGGGTATCCTGGTGGGCAATGCTTATTTCTGCCCGCAGGCAGAGAAAACCTACGTCATTGTTGAGGCAGCAATTCCAGCCACCACGGCAATCGGTGCTAAGACGCAGGTGGTCTTCGACCACCAGGCATGGTCTGAAGTCCTCCAGGCGCAACAGCGAGATTATCCAACCTCTAGAATCGTGGGCTGGTACCATACCCATCCGGGCTTCGGAGCTTTCTTCTCGCAGGATGACGACTTCTGGCACAAGACTGCCTTTACCAACCCCTGGCAGGTGGCACTGGTCCTCGACCCCTTACGCAACCAGGCCTGCTTCTTTGGTTGGAGCGGGAGCGGAATCGATCACATCACCGGCTTCTATGAGCTGCTGGACAAGGGCCAGAAAGCCAGCCTGGTAGCCAAATTTGCCACAACATGGGAATTCCGAAAGAGCCTGGAGCGCCCACCAGTGCTACGGAAACAAGGGAAGCGCCACTTACAGGCCGCTCCTGTGGTGCATGCCCAGGGGGAAAAGGCAGAAACTGCAGTTGGAGCTGAGCCAGTGCTGGAACAGACGGAGATGATGGCTCCGGCACCAGTCGAATCTGCAAACAGCGAAAGCATCTCACCAGAACCACAGGAGAAGAAACGAGCACTGATACGCATGAGGTGCCGTGGACTCACAGGGGCAATAGCGGCAAGCCTGGCAGTGGTGCTGGTTGCGTTGGTGTTATTATCAGCCTGGGAGCCATGGTGGATTGATACCCATGGCTCGCGGTTCATAGTGGACAAACGAGGGACAGCAAAGTTAGAGTGGGACAACAAGACGGGCAAGCTAAGCTGGACTTCGCCTATCAACGGAAGGGTCTTCATATGGGAAACTCCGCCTCTACCCTTATCGAGAAGCAAAGAGCCTGGAGTCAGCTACAACCTCGTTGCGGTTAGAAGCATGACGCCAGCAGCAAGGCTGCAGTCAGGATTGCTGGTAACTATCCCGGTTTCTCAACATGCACGCATAGCCAAGACACTTTACAGGTCTAATACAGCATGGTATGCCGACGAAAAGAGCTTGCAATCGCCAATAGTTTATGTCTTGCCGCTTGAAACGTCACAGCCTGGTAAGGCTCTTATCTTTCTCCACGGCAAGGACGGTAATAAAAGAGAACGGGTGTTCGTCACGATAACAGAAGGAACCAGGACACACTCGCGAGAAAACTGGCAAGAGCTTAGAAGTGAACAGACAGAGCCAGAGCAGTCATAATCCAACAGGCACAATTAGCGAAAGTCCTATAGAGGTGCTGGACTTCGAGCATGACCGATATTCCAGCTTGAAGCTCATCCCCTGGTGGGAACAGGAAAAGGTAGCTGCAGCAAAAGTTATGGTTGTAGGAGCGGGAGCTTTGGGGAATGAAGTATTGAAGAACCTGGCTTTATTGGGCATCGGGCACATATTCGTTGTAGATATAGATACCATAGAGGCATCGAACTTGACGCGGTCGGTGCTTTTTCGAAAAGAAGACATAGGAAGGCTCAAAGCCGCAGTAGCCGCCGAACGTGTAAGAGAAATGAATCCAGACGTGAAACTGGCTGCCCACAACAGAGACGTTGTTATGGACATCGGCCTAGGGGTGTTCCGGCGTATTGATGTTGTCATAGGCTGTGTAGATAATGTGGAAGCCAGGGTGTTTATGAACAACGCCTGCTGGAGGGTCATGAAGCCCTGGATAAACGGTGGCATAGAGGAGATGCAGGGCATTGTCGAAGTCTTTGTGCCGCCAGATGGCGCCTGCTATGAATGCACCATGACAGAGATTGACTACCAGGAGATGAACCGACGCCGTCCCTGCGGACTGCCTTTTGACGATATTGCCCTGGGAAAGGTGCCCACCACACCTACCATATCTTCGATAATAGCCGGTATTCAAGTCCAAGAGGCTCTGAAACTGATTCATGGCAGAGAGGTCATGTCAGGCGGAGGCATCAGCTTCTATGGGACCACCAACGAACTGCTAAGGACGGCCTATTCACGCTCCGAGGAATGCCCGGTGCATTCCTCGCCTACTGCTATAGTGCCCATTGACCGAAAGGTGAGCAGCACCACCTTCGGGCAACTACTGCAAGAAGCCAGCGGCCAGCTTGGTGAAGAGGCTCGCATCGAACTTGATTTTGACCTTGTCGTCGGACTGTCCTGCTCCTGTGGTGAAAGGCAGAAGCTTCTGGGAAGGCGGAATGCTCTAAAACGGAATCAAGTGATGTGCTCTAGATGTGGCGAGATAATGGCCATGGATTTGACCTCTGAAATCAGCCGACTCTCAGATGAGCTCCTGGATAAGACCCTCTCCCAAGCTGGAATAGCGCCTTTCGATATAGTCACCATCAAAGGAAGCAATGCGCAACTGCGCTTTGAGTTCACCGGCGATGAAGCCGAAATGTTAAATTATTTATAGAAGGAGGAAAGCGATGGGCGAAAAGGAGAAAAAGGCAGAGACCATATACATTACGGAGGAAGAGCTTGGGCCACCCTCGCAGCCTGGCATGCCCCCTGTGGGGATGCCAGCCACGCCAACGATTCGACTCTGCCCCGGTTGCCAGAGGCAAATAGGCCTCGATACAGTCTATTGCCAGTTCTGCGGCTATGGGCCCCTTAAGGCAACGACTTCTTATGAGGTCAAGAAAAAGGGAACAGCGGCATTGCTGGCAGTTATCCCTGCCCTGTTTGGCTTCTTCGGGGTAGCGCACTTCTACCTGGAGCGAATCGGCACCGGCTTTCTCATCATGTTCGCGGGGTGGGCGCTGGCCGCTGCCTCTGTACTCTCCTGGGTACTCCTGGGCGAATGGATCTGGGCAGTCGTACTCGGCTTTTTGTATATAGCCGTGTTCATCTGGCAAGTCTTCGACGCAGTATCGATAGCCGAGGAGCACTACCGTGCTCTGGAGACAGTCTAGACTCTGACTCCCAGTAAGATGGCGTGAACAAAGGTCAGTTAGTATGGATGGCGTTGCTCTGGTAATTATCCTACTTTGCTCGGTTGGGCTAGTTTCCGGTTTTCTAGCTATATTTTTATCCCGGAAAAGACGACCTGGCAAGAGCAAGACCGGTGCATTAGGCAATGTTGCCAGGCCTGTCAGCCGGTCATCCACACCGCCGGATACAGTTGCTCACACAGCTCAGAGACCAACGTCAGTATCGCCACCTGTACACAAGATAGGACGAATCGAAATACCCAGGACTGGCTTCGGCACCAGGTCAGGTGGCAATGATGGCATGTATGTTGGCAACCCCAC
>VGOO01000120.1 GCA_016875925.1 Chloroflexota bacterium | reverse complement strand
CGGATTGTGGCCTGAAGCCGCGCTTACAGCCTCTTTTCGGTGCACCTTGTTTCCCATTGCGCCGCAAGCCTGCGCTTCTGCTTTGGCTTTACCGCTTTGGCGCTTTGGGAAAACTGCGAAAGTATAGAATGGTAATGACTTTACGCATGTAGCACCTCCTTCAAGGTTTCGATGAGCTGGATATGCCGATAGTTGGCTTGGCCATTCTTTTGTTTCTTCTGAAGTTGCTGTTCAATGCGCCGCAGGATGTGCCCCGGCCCAGAGGCACTCAAGATCTGGTAAAGATTGGATCGGTCTGGATAACTGGCGTCATTAGCCAAGAGGCTGGCTGCCCCAACAGCACGCAGCCACTTTCTGGCATCCACAAGCCCTACCCACTCGCTCCCTACCAGATCTCGGATGGCGGGCACTCCTGGCACCCTGGCAACCCCTTCACCTCCTTCCAATGTGATCGGTTCGCCGTTATCTAAAACGGCTACAGAGCAATCCAGCGTTAGACCTAACAGGATCGTAACGAACAGTTCTCGTAAGGCCCCATTGGCGTCTGATTCTTTGTTTCCCGCCTTGAAAGATGCTGCCAGTGGCACAAGGATCATATGGGGGGTCTGGCAGATGATTTTGAAGAGCGGATTGAGCTTGTAGACCCTGGCTCTGATTTCGTCCATCGTTTCGTTATGCACCTCTCCGGCCCACACTCCATCAATCAGTGCATCCCAATCTCCATAGGCGGTGCTCCATTCGTCGTTCAGTTGCCGGACCTCTTCTCTCCCTGGCTTGAGATTGTAGGCAGATTGCAGGGCTTCCAGCAATTCCTGAAGATCTTTCTTCTTTTCACGCAACTTGCTGACCTTTTCGTCCTTTATCTCACCGGCCCAGACCCCATCAAGCAATGCATCCCAAGACAGGTAACTCGTCTCCCATGCTTGGTTTAGCAAGTCAAGGTATTCCTGACCAAACGGCAACTCGTAAATCTGTTGTAACTCCTTTGCTAACGTTTGGCGATTCCTCTCCTTAGTCTTAGGGTTAGGCTTATAGGTGAGGAGCTCAACCAGTTGCCGGGCACCTAACCCGGGTTCTAAGGCCGCTAGAACTGCAGTGTCACCTTCGGTGACCGTTCGTTCATTCAGAAGCCTGCCAGCGATGACTTGAGTCAGGGAAAGGGTGATGCCCTCATCTGGGTTGGTGGTGCTGTTGGACATGAGTTGCCCAGCATATTCCTGAATCTGGAGAGCCATACGTCTTAGAGCGTCGCCAGACCAGGGGCCGATATTCATTCTGGGAAAAAGTACCAACAGACCTGTCGTTTGGCTACCCAAGAGAAGTTGGCGCAAGAAAAGCTCATACTTACACGTATTGCAGATTAGCACTCTGGGTATAGGGCTCTTGCCGTGAGCTACTGCCCGGTTTGTATGGGCGTCAGCACCTTTGCCTACAAGATTGGCGATAGCTATTGCCCCTTTGGTGAAATGCTGATTGCAGATAGGACAGAGATGTGGGATATCACCTGTCCGCTTAGCATTGACCTTAGACTGCTCATAAGCCCGCAGTTGCATCTCTGCCAGCATCCTAGGATCGGTTTGGGGTGCTGGATGAATGAGATCGCTCATGAAGTATCCAGAGAGTTCCGATGCAGCGGCTCTAGTGGGACGGTACTCCTCTGGCAGGTTGGTGTAAACCTCGCTTGCTATGCCTGCCAGGACATCAATCAACTTCTCCGTTCGCACGTTATCTGGAGCCAACTCCATTGTGGCGTATGGCAGGCCAAAACGTACCCCAGGTGTCTGCCAGTAGCAGTCTATCGCTGCAGCCATCTCCTTAGCGGGGTTAGGAGTACTGGTCGGCAATGCCTGGTATGACCCATCCCCGAATATCGCGTCGTATTTTGCCTTTATGCCTTCTTGAATCCTTTGCCACGCTGCCTTCTCCAGTTTTCTAAGTGCTTTTTCGTACTGCTCATGAGCTTTAGCGGAGTCCTCTCCAGCAGCCAGACTCTTCCGCAACTCCTGCTCCAGATTGTCTATCTCCGCCTGGTCAACAGGAATACTATCTTTGCCCAGGATTTCCTCACTCAGAGCCTTCTTGAAGAACTTGAACACATACATTTCCGGCTGGGCGCGGTCAATGCGTTCGCTCTCAACCGCTACCTGAGCGTCAGTCGGGATGCTATCTTTTCCGGCTGCCTGGTAATAATTCTCTACCTTCTCTCGTCGTTCTGGCAAAAGCTTGCGCAAGAATGAACCCCGACGCACCCGTCGGCTTGCTTCTTTCAGGTATGCTCTAAACTCATGGTAGTCAAGGAATTCGGGCTTTGGAATAAACGTCTGAAGAGGATTTCCCACCACTAACTTGGTGAAGTCAACGTTCATGGCGTTGTTCAACGATTCACCTAACCTTGCTTCCACGACTGCCACCGACAGATCCGCCACATCCGCTGTGCTGTCAGCTACATAGATAGTGCCGTTGCTAAAATGGAGCAAGGGTGACCAGCCGGCCTGGGTATAGGCTTCCATGGCAGCTTGGTGCAGTAATGTTGTAGAAACCCCTCGTATCCATACCAGATGATGAGCTATTCTCAGGTGTCGGGCGAATATACAACTTTCTAACCCTTTCAGTGCCTCAAAAATGCCTTTTGTGGAGCAAAAGTTATCTACCGCATCTACAATCTTGGCCAGAGTGGCCCACCGGTTGCTGGTGCGCTTTTCAGCCAGGATACTTATGACGGCCGCTGCCGTTTTCGCTGCTGCCATGTGAGTGTTCACAAAAACTATGGCATCGGGGATTACCGACTCATCAAAGCCCAGGTGGTGCACCAGTTCGGGCACGACTTTTTTGGTCAGTTCTGGGATAATATGAGGGACAAAGTGACCCTTTTGCTCTTCAGGCGATAGCTGGACATAGTGCTGCCATTCTGTTCGCTCCTTCCCTACATCGTGGGCGATGGTACCCACAATGAGAGCTTGTTCTTCCTGAGGGGAGAAGCCGTAGTGGTCTGAATGCCCCAAAATGGGCAAGAGGGTAAGCAAAGCGTTTAGTTCCGCATCGGTGTGCTCAAAGAGGCTTTGGACAAAGCCCGTTCTCTTGCCCAGTTTGCTTTTCCAGCCTCGGGCGATCATCCATTGAGCTGCCTGTTGACGAATAGCTTGCTGGTTCATTTATTCCCTCCCGGTGTAGCCCTATAGTTGTCAGCCGCCTGCCTCATCTCCGCCGCCACCTCTGCCCGCAGGTCTGGCGGGGCCAGCACTTCACAATCTGGCCCCCAGCCCCGGATCCAGGGCTTCATCTCCAACGGGTGGGCCACCTGCACTGTCAGGAGACAGCCGCCATCGTCGCACTGCGCCAACCGCTGTGAGGGGTGCCAGATGCTCTCCGCTACCCGCCGGGCTACCTGGGGCGAGAAGCGCAGGCGCACCTCCACCA
>VGOO01000119.1 GCA_016875925.1 Chloroflexota bacterium | reverse complement strand
TTTCAGTTCAAACCGCAACTATGTGGCCTTCTGGCAAGAGCAGGAAAAACGACACTTCGAAGACAGATTTGAAAACGTTCAGGTCTATGTTGACTATATGAAACCACGATTAAGGGAATTATATCGGGTATTAAAGCCAACAGGCAGCTTCTATTACCATTGCGATTGGCACGCTTCACACTACATTAAGATGCTACTAGATACCGATTATTTGTTTGGATACAAAAACTTTAGGAATGAGATAGTTTGGAAAAGAACTACATCACATGGAGATTGGAAACAAGGTGCAAAGCACTTCGGGCGTGTACATGACATCATTCTCCTATATACAAAATCTGATGACTACACATGGAATACACAGTTTCTACCTTTCAGCACACGGCAAATAGAGCAGCAGTATAACAAAGTAGATGGCAGCGGCAGACGCTATAGGTTAGTTACCCCAACTGCTAAAAAGCCAGGTGGCGATACGTCCTACGAATGGAAAGGCGTTAAACCACCGAAGGGAAGATATTGGGCTTATACACGTGATAAGATGGCTGAAATGGATAGCAAGGAACTACTTTATTACAGCAAT
Source organism: Chloroflexota bacterium (assembly GCA_016875925.1). Classification (GTDB taxonomy): domain Bacteria; phylum Chloroflexota; class Dehalococcoidia; order GIF9; family UBA5629; genus VGOF01. The sequence continues at coordinate 2,884 of VGOO01000119.1, read as the reverse complement.
ACTGGACAGCCATACATCAAATACTATTTAGATGAAAGGCCAGGTGTGGCAGTTCAGTCAATTTGGGATGATGTAATGCCTATGAGTCCAACTTCTAAGGAAAGGCTAGGCTATCCAACACAAAAACCTGAGTCCCTACTGGAAAGAATCATTAAGACCAGCAGTAATCAGGGAGACATCGTTTTAGATTCATTCTGTGGCTGTGGTACTTCCGTTGTAGTAGCTGAAAAGTTAAAGAGAAAATGGATTGGAATTGATATATCGCCTACTGCTTGCCGAATAATGGCTCAGAGATTAGAAAAGAGCTTCTATCTCAAAGAAGGTAAGGACTTCTTTATCAGGGACATGCCAAAGACAGTAGACGAATTGCGTCAATATCCCGCATTTGAATTCCAGAATTGGGCTATCAATGCTCTTGGTGGAATACCAAGTAAGATGAAGGTCAGAGATAGTGGTATTGATGGGAAATTGTATCCTATAGAAGATATACAAAAGTCTAAAAAAGAAGGCATGGACTTATTCGGCACTATTGACAACTATATACCAATTCAAGTCAAGCGTACAGACCAAGTTGGCAGACCAGACATAGACAACTTTGAAACTGCCATGAAGCGAGACAAGCGTACAAAGGGCATTTTCGTAGGCTTTAGTTTCAGTAGAGATGCTGAAAAGGAAGTCAGACGCATCCAGAGAGATGAAGGGCTAGAGATAGAATGCATTACAGTTGACGAAATCATCGAGAGGCAACTGAATGGTAGATTTAAGTAAAAACCAAGCAAAAACAACCATGAGTAAACTGAACCGCTGTCAAGTTGATATATAATGAATCAAAGCTACCTGCAACCCTCCAATTCATAGCTATGGCTCAGCAGAAACCTTTGTTGCTTCTCTTCGATGGAAATGCTCTGGTTCACCGTGCCTTCCACGCTCTGCCCCCACTGACCGTCACCAGGACCGGGGAGATGGTAAACGCCGTCCAGGGCTTTGCCTCTACCATACTCAAGGTACTCAACGAAATCAAGCCCACACATTGGGCCATCGCTTTCGATAGGCCCGGCCCTACCTTCAGACATGAGAAGTTCCAGGACTACAAAGCACAACGCCCCAAGGCACCCCCGGAGTTAATCAGCCAGATACAGCGGGCACATGAACTTGCCGATGCCTTTCATCTGCCTGTCTTCGAAATAGACGGCTACGAAGCCGATGACGTCCTGGGCACCTTAAGCAAACAGGCTAGCGAACAGGACGCGGATACCATCATCGTTACCGGCGATAACGACATCTTGCAACTGGTCTCGCCAAATATAAAGGTAATGTCGCCACGGAGAACTTTTAGCGATACCGTTATCTATGACGGGAATGCAGTACAGGAAAAATACGGCATAGCCCCCGAGCAGCTCGTCCACCTCAAGGCGCTTACCGGCGACCCCTCAGACAATATTCCGGGCATCGCCGGCATTGGCACTAAGACAGCGGCCAAGCTTCTCAACAGGTTCGGCACCCTGGAAAAAATCTACGCCCATATAGACGAGGTTGCCCCCGAAAAACTGCAAAACTCGCTTCGCGAGCATAAAGAGCAGGTCTTGCGGAACCAGGAATTAGCCTCTATAGCCACAGATGCGCCTATCACCCTGAACCTGAAGGAATGCCAGCTCAGCGCCTACGATAGACAGCGCGTGGTGGAGCTTTTCCGTGAGTTGGGCTTCGCCCAGTTGCTCTCCCGTCTCCCAGAAGGTCTAGGAGAAGCACCGGCACCTGACCACATCCACGCCATGACTAAAGGCGACTATCAAATAGTCAGCAGCGAAAAAGACCTTGTTGAACTGGTCTCCCGTTTGTCCGCTGCTAAGGAGTTCGCCGTAGATGTGGAAACTTCCAGCAAGCAGCCCATGGAAGCAGAACTGGTAGGTATTTCCCTTTCTCCTGCCGCGGGACAAGCCTTCTACATCCCTCTCGGACACCGCAGCCTGACCCACATAACACAGTTGCCATTGCCCCAGGTTGTTGCCAGGCTCAAACCCGCGCTCGAAGACGCCACAATAGCCAAAATAGCCCAGAACGGCAAATTCGATATGACGGTGCTGGCCGAACATGGCATAAACCTTCAGAACCTGGCCTTCGATACCATGCTCGCCGCCTACCTGTTAGGGGAAAAATCGCTGGGCTTGAAAGCACTGGCCTTCAACAAGCTGGGCATCGAGATGACTCCTATCACTGACCTCATCGGCAAAGGACCAAAGCAAATCTCAATGTCCCTTGTCCCCATAGAAGAGGTGGCCGATTATGCCGGTGCTGATGCCGATGTCACACTCCGACTGAAAGACATCCTGGAAGCTGACCTGCACCGCGAGGGATTATGGCAGCTTTTCAACGAGATAGAGATGCCGCTGGTGCCGGTGCTCATGGATATGGAGAGAACCGGCGTGGCGCTGGATTCCGATTTGCTCCGTGAGATGTCACACAGCCTGGGCAAGGAGATGCTCCGGTTAGAAGCAGATATCTACAACAGCATGGGCTATAAGTTCAATATAAACTCCTCACAGCAGCTCTCCCGAATCCTCTATGAAGACCTCAAGCTGCCACGACCACGCAAAACCAAGAGCGGCTATACCACGGAAGCCTCCACCCTCGAAGAGCTAAGAGGAGCACACCCCGCAATCGAGCTTATCCTCCAGTACAGACAGCTCGCCAAGCTGAAGTCCACCTATGCCGATGCCTTCCCGGCACTGGTCAATCCCAAGACAGGCAGGCTGCACACCAGCTTCAACCAGACAGGCACCACCACCGGCAGACTTTCCTCCAGCGAGCCGAACATGCAGAACTTGCCCGTCAGGGGCGAGTTGGGTGGCAAAATCAGGCAGGCTATTATCGCCCGGCCAGGGTG
>VGOO01000118.1 GCA_016875925.1 Chloroflexota bacterium | reverse complement strand
GGTGGAAGTTCCCGGACACTTATCTAACATAGTAGCACCTCCTTGTTTTCAATCTCTCCACGGAGCATTACAGAGCTTGTGCTAATAGTAAAGCTACGGGGAAGCAGCCGCCATGATAAAAGTCACACTAGCTTGATGAGGCTAATGGTGCTTTCTGCGCAGTGTTTTTTATTGCGGGGTACAGTGGTGACTTGTTAGAATGAGAGCCAGGGGGAGAACTTATATGTCAGAGCAGCAGTTGATTCAATTAGCAGAGAGGTTTCTTGATGCCTGGAATACTCAAGATGTAGAGAAAGTAGTAGCGTGCTACACAGAAGACCTGATCTATTGGGACCCAAACACCCGTGGACAGATTAGGACTCAGCAGGCTTTAGGGCGTTATCTAGCCAAGCTTTTTGCTGCCTGGAAAATGCACTGGTCGTTGCGCCAGGCACATCCCTTCAAGGATGCAAACGGCGCAGCGTTCAGGTGGCATGCCACTTTCCAGAGAGCCGATGGTGGGAAGATATTGGAGTGTGACGGAATGGACTTTGTACTTCTGGATGGTGGCAAGGTCAAGCATAATGAAGTCTATTTTGACCGCACCATCCTAGCAAGCCTACTGGGCCAATAAATGGGCCAATCGCAAAATTATTTCTCTTGATGGCAGAGGCAACATTTCACCCTGCTGAGGCTGTCTGAAAACTAATTGTCAGCGCAATAACAGACGGCGGGTTTGAAAACCCGCCCTATACAAATCACATTATTTCTTGGAGCTTTGGGACAGCCTTGGGAACTGGGTTGGAATCTCCGGCTCCGACGAAACCAACCAAAGAGATGGTACAATAGTGCGGGTTGGGCTTTTATGAAAGAAGAATTTAACCACTGTCCGCTATGTGGGATATCCCTGGAATGGGGATTTATCGAGGGCAAGGATAGGAAGTTCTGTCCCGGCTGTAATTTCGTGGACTACAAAAATCCCTTACCCGTTGCTCTGGCTATTCCGATAAGAGATAAGAGATTCCTGATGATAAAACGGGGCATCGCGCCGAGGAAGGGAGCCTGGGGCTTCCCCTCAGGGTTTATAGAGAGCGGAGAGACGGCAGAAGAAGCCTGTTTGCGGGAGCTAAAAGAAGAGACCGGGCTCTCCGGCAAAATAATCAAGCTGGTGGGGATACACCGGATAGAGGACAAAGAGGTTCATGGCGATATGCTGGTGGTGATGTACCTCGTTTCTGTGGACGAAGGCGCCCCCACTCCCGGGAATGATGAGGAAGCTGCCAGGTTCTTCGATGTGGAGGAGATGCCTGCCTTCTATGTCGGTCGCTTCAGGCATCTTATTGACGAGATTCAGAATTAGGATGCCAGGCGGTGATTGTTAGCTTTTGATTCTGATATGATTTCGTGGTGATATGCTACTTCTTCCTCGGCTTACTGCGCATCATCATGTAGAGGGCATAACCTACCAGCCCGTATCCGCCCAATCTGATTACGATGATGAGCGGTTCCAGGGATGATTGCAGTCCTACCAGATTCAGCAAATGCGAGAGGGCGAACAGGCCAAAGCCAACGCCGATGTACAGCGCTGCCAGGTCCTTGTTCCTGCCATGTACCCAGATGCCAAAGACAAGTAGGGCTACGGCGCAAATCAGGCTAACGGTTGTTGAGAACATGAAATATTACCTCCCCCTCTCCTAATTTTAATGTTGAAATATCGCCGTTTGTGGGATAAGGTTTGCTTACCAAGCAGGGCCTTCTTGCAAGCCAAACCTTACCCCGACCTTTAGTCAGCTACAGCCCTTTGATTGTGTTTCCAAGTGCCAGTAGCACAAAGCCTGCCACCAGCAACCAGAATGACAGCATCGATAAGATTGGTATCATCGTCAGGAAATTAGCGATAAATCCGACTGCTGCGAGTATAACGGCGATCCAGAAAGTAATGTTCTTTGGGGCATTAAGCTTCATGAGTACCTCCTACCAGCAATTTTTCCCACTATGTGGGCTTGTGCCCACGGCCCTGCAGAGTAATGGGCAGCAATACCTATTGTAGCACACGGGGTCAAGTGTGCCCCTGCCTTATCTGACTTTACTAACCTAAAGCGTCTGGTTTCAGGTGATTCACTCCAATTTGTGGTCTGTTATTTAGCGGGAGCCTCACGGGTGATATAATGTTCAAGTTGAGCTAAGAAAGGGGTCACAAACGAGATGATTATAGATACATCAAATACGTTGCCTACCAGGGAGATGCTTTTCGGCGATATATTGAACCCGCCGCCGGGGATGGAGGGCTATCTCAAACTTTTTGGGCCTAAATGGGCACACTGGCTGGGAATGACGGTGGAGGAGTTCCAGGATTTGGCCAACAAAACAAGCGATGAGAATTTCAAGGAAGAGCTGATGAAGAGGGCAGAGACAGGGCCACTGAGCATGGATAATTTCATCAAGCAGTTGAAGGAGACGGGCATCACCTACTCCGCGGTGCACAACATGGACGAGGAAAACGCCGTCGGTTTTGCCCTGCCCAACGATTACGTGGCCGACATACTAAAGAAATATCCCAACCAGTTCATCGCTTTCTCCGGATTCAATCCGCATAAAGGGAAGAAGAGCCTGGACGAAGTGGAGCGCGCTTTGACCACGCTGGGCTTCAAGGCGGTGGTCTTCCGGCCGTATATGCATGGGTTGTTTGCCGACGATAGGAGGTATTATCCGCTCTATACCTTATGCCAGGAGAAAAGGGTGCCGATATGGATTCATACTTCGGTGAACTGGATGACCGACCGCTCCATGTACTTTGGCCATCCCAGCCATCTGGAGCTGGTGCTGCTGGATTTTCCCAGGCTGAATATAATTGCCGGACATGGCGGATGGCCCTGGGTGCCTGACCTGGTACTGATGATGTGGAAATACGACAACCTCTATGCCGATACCTCGGCTCATCGCCCCAAATACATTGCCACGCCGAGCACGGGCTGGGACATGTTCATCAAGTTTGCCAACTCCACCATACAGGACAAGATATTGTTCGGCTCGGACTGGCTGTCCATAGGCATGCCTATCAAGGATGTCTTGAAGGAAATAGACGAATGGCCTCTGAAAGACAGCGTCAAGGAGAAATTCTTCTACAAGAACGCACTGCGTATTTTTGACTTAGAAAAGCGAGGCTGAGGGCGGCGCTACTTCTTTTTTGATTTAACTCTAGCCGAGTACCTGGCCTTGCGCTCGGCTACTGTTACCTTGTCGCCTTGCGGCTGAGCCGTTTCAAGATGAAAGCCCGCTGCCCTGGCCAAAGCCATAGTCATAAACTGGTTGAGGCTTACATCTTCAACTGCGGCTATATCGGCTAACAGTTTATGAAGTGATGGCGGTATCCGCAGGCTTATTTGCCCGCTGTACTTGCGGGATACCGGCTCGGGGATTTTCAGCCCTCTCTCCAGGTTGGACTTTATCCATTCTCTCTTCACCTCCTCGATCTCCCTGACCGCTTCCTCCG
>VGOO01000117.1 GCA_016875925.1 Chloroflexota bacterium | reverse complement strand
GTGCCAGCTACAAGAGTGGGATTCCCTGACAGCACCCCGCCAGATGGATTCACGGGCAATTTTCCTTCCAACTCGGTGACGCCTTTTTCAATCAGTTTCCCGCCGTCGCCTTTTCCGCAAAACCCCAGCCCTTCGCTCCAGAGCAACTCTTGATAGGAGTAGTATTCTGATATTTCAGCCAGGTCTATCTGCTGCAGCGGGTCGGTTATTCCGGCTTGGCGATAGGCATTTTTTGCTGCCAGAGATAGGGCGTCACATTCAGCTAAATCTCGGTCTCCCAGATAATGGCTCTCATAACATTGCCCCACACCGGCTATCCAGGCAGGCGTTCTGGTAAGTTTTTTGGCTTTCTCCTCTGTAGCCAGGATTAAGCCACAGGCGCCGTCCGAAACTGGCTTGGCTTCCAGTAACCTTATAGGAGAGGCCAATATTGCCGAATCAAGCACTTCTTCAAGAGATACTGGAGTTCTCAACTGAGCAAAGGGGTTATTTTTGGCGTTGCCTCGATTCTTGACCACCACACAAGCCCTTTGCTCCGGGGTAATCCCATATTTGTGAATATAGCGGTTTGCCTGGAGGGCAGCAGCAGCCAGGAAATCAAGGCCGAGTTTCTGCTGGTAGACAGGGTCAAAGGCAAAGTTCTCTATGATGTATCCTACTGTCTGGGATTCTTTGCAGGTGGCTATTGCCATGACAATGTCATAATGTCCGGAAAGGATTTGGAGATAAGCGTAGATAACGGCGTTGATTCCGTCTGAGCTTATTTTTTCCTCAGCTCGTAAATGAGAGCCAGCCACCTCTCCGTGGGGGATATCAGACAGCGTCCTGCCATCCCAGTGGTCTGAGCTGCAGGTAACCGTAGCATCAATGCCAGTGCCGTCTTCGGCGAAGCTAAGTTCGGTCTCTCCTAATAGCTTTTCTACAATCTGATAGGTAATCTCAGCCTCGCGCCAGGCTGGCTTCGCCTCTTCATATTCAGTCTGGGCAACAGCTACAATACCGACTTTTCGAGTCACTGCTTAATCCCCAGGGGTTGTTGACAATTGTGATTTAGAGAGCGCCAATGGGCAATTATATCGGTTGGACTGCAGACCGTCAATAACTTTCTTTCTATTACGGATGTGCGAAACTCCAACTAAAGCTAGTTGCACCAGTGTTGGATCGTGTTTATTCGGCTCCCAAAATTTCTTCACCCAAAGCCCAGAGTTGTACATGTTAGGTGTTTTATTCGAAGCCGACCCAGTGAGCAATTGCAGACTTGACAAATCGTGGTTTATGTTTTATAATATCTTTAAGATACTTTCTTATAGAAAGGTACTCTATGACACGAACATACGGTCACTATTGTCCGGTAGCTCACGCGCTAGAGGTGGTTGGTGACAGGTGGTCTCTGCTTATCGTCCGAGACCTCCTGAACAAGCCGCAGCGCTTCAGCGACTTATTACGCTACTCAAGCAGTATCACACCAAAATGGTTAATGCTTAGGCTTCGTAAGCTGGAGGAAGCTGGCGTTATTGAACGGGAGAAACGCCAGGATCGACGAGAAGTCTGGTACAAACTGACGTCGGCAGGGTATGACCTTCGTCCTGTGGTGGAAGCTTTGTTGGCTTGGGGCTTACGGTATGCGATACGGCCGCCTCTACCCGGAGAGGTGGTTCGGCCAGAGCTGGCGGTAGATACCCTGGTAGCTTCACTAAACAAGCGCGGCCGGGGATTATCACAGCCAGCGACCTGGCTACTGCACTTCACACCCGGCAGTTCCTACACCTTGTCGTTCATCAATGGCCGGTGGTCAGCTAGAGAAGGTGAGGAGGATAACCCCGATGTAACAGTGAGGACATCGCCCGAAGCGTGGGCAACGTTCCTTGCAGTTAAGCGCAGCGAGTGTAGCAAGATTGCACAAACTATGCTGATAGATGGCACACCCGAACGTATCGAGGAATTCCTGCATACGTTTGGGGTACAAGCTGACGAAGGTTTGCGAGATACCGGGACTGCGATCCGTGTTAAATAGACGTTAGAAATCCCAATAAGAAACCAACGAACAAGGAGGAACAAATGGATCTCAACTAAGTTAATGAAACTCTCAACCTTTGCATTATATCTGACCACAGCCCCGTATCTGAGGTATGACCTGAAATCGTCATCTATGACAGCAACGATGAGCACAAAAAGGAGGTAAATCCAAATGAAGATAAGCCAGATAAATATAGAAGTTTTTGAGCGGCTAGCTGATGCTCTGGATCGATTACCTATAGGTTTCCCTCGCACCAAATCAAGAGTCGAGCTACAGATCCTGGAGAGGTTATTTTCAACTGAAGAAGCCGAGGTTGCCAGTCACATGACCGGTACTAGCGAGAGTGCTGAGACTATAGCACAGAGAGCCGGGTTGCCCAAGGAAAAAGTCGAAGAGAAGCTTACTGCTATGCTGAGTCGGGGCATGATATGGAGCTCAGTAAAGGATAGCGTGAGAAAATATCGTCTGGCTCCATATGTAGTTGGCTTCTATGAGCAGCAGTCAGAGACCATGGACCACGATTTGGCACACCTTTTCGAGCACTACTGGATGGAGGGAGGCGGCGAGGGAATAATGAAATATCACCCCGATACTCATCGAGTTGACCCAGCACATGCAGCTCTCGAGAAAACCGAGGTGATACTGCCCTACAACGATGTCAGAAAGCTAATGTCGCAGGCGAAATCCTTTCAAGCACGCAATTGCATCTGCAGAAGGCAACAGGAATTGCTAGATGCCAAGAAATGCGAATTCCCGGTAAGGAACTGCATTTCTTTCTTCCCCGTCGAACTGCCTCAGAGCCCAAATACAATCACCAAAGAAGAGGCGCTGAAATTATTGGACGAAGCCGAGGAGATAGGCTTGGTACATTGTGTCGCCAATCAGCAGAGTGGGCTTTACTGGGTATGTAACTGCTGTGGCTGTTGCTGCGGCATCTTGAGAGGAATTTTAGAGCTCGGTATTGAGAACACAAGCGTCAGGGCAAACTACTATGCGGTCGCCGATCCTGACCAGTGCAAGAGCTGTAGGACGTGCGAAGACCGCTGTCATGTCAATGCGGTCTCAGTGAACGGCACAGCTATTGTGGACCGGGCAAAGTGCATCGGCTGCGGAATCTGTGTTACTGGGTGCCCCAACGAGGCAATGAGCCTCAGGCTTAGACCTGATGCCGAGATGGTAGTTCCCCCTGAAAACTACAAGTCATGGGAACAAGTGCGATTGCACAATCGGGGTCTATCGCAATAAGAAGGACATGCCCCTAATCTATCGCTTACTCGAGTCCCATATACTAGACTAGGGAATTGAGGGCCTTACTGGTGGCGTCAACAGTTATCCGGATGTCCTCATCCGTATGTGCCACGGAGACAAAGGCGGCTTCGAACTGCGAAGGCGGCAAATATACGCCGTGAGACAACATCTGATGAAAGAATTTAGCGTAAAGCTTGGTATCTGCTTTAGCCGCAGTTTCATAGTCGGTGACCT
>VGOO01000116.1 GCA_016875925.1 Chloroflexota bacterium | reverse complement strand
CAAAGCGAACGGTGTCCATCCCCTCATCGTAGAGGGCAATGTACATGCTGTCCATAGGCATCAGCCGGCTGGCCTGCTGCTGGATCAACTCCAGCACTTGGGGCTCCTCCAACCTGATGCCAGAGGTCAACGCTTGCCCAACCTCGTAGAGGGCGGTGAGATTTTGGACATTTTCGCCTAGATCGGCGACCAGTCTGGCATTGCGGATAGCAAGAGCAGCCTGCTGGGCAAACAACTCAATGCGAGTACACTCGTCCTGTTCAAAGCTGTGCCTGGTGCGGAAGCTGACGAACATCACGCCGAGCTTCTGTTCATCTGCCTCCAAGACCAGACCTGCCGACGACAGAATGCCCTCACGAATAGGAAAACGCTTGCGCGCGGGATAGCCATTGCGTGCGGGAACTTCTACTCCCGCTCCCCAAGGATACATATAGAATTCGTCATGTTGGGCATCCCTGGCGTAGTAGTAAGGTTCCTCTCTTTCCAACAGCCTGACCACGATGTCATCCTTGTAGATAGGCGTGTTCATAGGGTCAGGCTCTCTCAGGTCTCCCACTATCACCGGGGGTACCACAAACCGGTCTTCCTCGGCCTCATATTCGTACAGAGTAACAATGTCAGCCCCCAAGACCTCATACGCGCTCTCGGCTACCTTCTGGAGGAGTTTGGGTAGCTCCAGGGTCGCCAGAAGCGTCCGCCCTACCTCTTGCAGCTTGGCAAGTGTTTGAACCTGTTTCTCCAGATCGGCGACCAACCTGGCATTGCGGATAGCAAGAGCAGCCTGCTGGGCAAACAACTCAATACGAGTACACTCGTCCTGTTCAAAGCTGTGCCTGGTGCGGAAGCTGACGAACATCACGCCGAGCTTCTGTTCATCTGCCTCCAAGACCAGACCTGCCGACGACAGAATGCCCTCACGAATAGGAAAACGCTTGCGCGCTGGATAGCCATCACGGGCAGGAACCTCTTCTCCAGTTCCCCAAGGATGCAGATAGAATTTATCGTGTTGGGCGTCCCTGGCGTAGTGGGACTTACCTCTTGCAAACAACCTGGCTACAATATCATCCTTGTAGACAGGCGTATTCATGGGACTACGATCTTTCAAATCTCCCTTGATAATGGGGGGCACCACAAATTGGTTTTCCTCGGCATTATACTCGTACAAGGTGACAATATCAGCCCCTAGGACCTCATGCGCACTCTCAGCCACCTTTTCGAGGAGCTTGTGCAGGTCCAGAGTTGTCAGGAGCGTCCGCCCTACCTCCCCTAATATCCTTGTCAGGTCCTGTGTTCCACCACCCATATATGCTGTTTGCTCCATATCTTGTCTTTCCTTCCCTCACAGGTTAATTGGCGCATGTCTCTTGAGACTGCCGCCAGTTCGCCAGCGCATTTTGATACCCCATTTCATCAAAGGACAATCCCTTTTGATGTAATGCTTGCTTCACCAGTAGTTTAGGCATTCCCCACGTTTTCTCCAAACAGATGATTTGTTCTCCGGATAATGTCTTTCCATCCTTGTATTCTGCTAGTAATCTTTTCAGTTCACGCTGTGCCTTGGTGATGGTCTGCTCAAACCGCCTGGATTCTGTTGCGAAAAATGTCAGCAAAGAGACACGAGCATCCCGCAATTTAGGCGAGTCTTTGTGCATGTGCGTCAGCACGTCGGCTAGAACTGGTAAGAATTGCGGGTCACGAATGTTCAAGAGATATTGGTGTGTCAAGACGCGTCGGATCAGGATCTTAATGATCCTTTGCCGCCCATCCTTGCCCGGTGGCGGAGCACCATCAGCTACCAGGAACATCAAAGCTCTGAAATGGTCGGCTATTACCTTCTCGCTTATAGCAACTGCATCTTTAGGCGCCCCATGTGCACGGTGAAACTGCCGGATAATCGAGATGATGGGGAACACATCATCGATCTCGAACACCGAGTTTTTCCCCTGCAGAATCATTGCTACACGCTCAGTCCCGATCACTGTCTCTGCGAAAGGCCTTGCCATAGCCCTAAATTCCCCACTCTCGCTGTCCACCTCCATATTCACAAAGAGAGAATTAGCGACCTCAACAAATCGGCCGCAGCGGCATCCTGGCCGGCAATCAGAGTCACAAGCTAACTGAATGCCTCGATCGAAGAACACTTCGGTGTTGGGACCACATTTCCGCCAGCGCTCCATTCCACTAATTCCACCACCTTGCCTCCAAAAGTTATTCTCTATACCCAGGCCAACCAACCGCTCTTCTGGTACTCCTAGTTCTTGCCAAACGCGGTAAGTCTTGTTATCCCTGACTAGGTCATGTTCTGAAAGATCACCGGCAAAATAGGTAACACATAGATGCTCCTGATTAATCCCCAGTGTCTCTGTCAGTAAATGCCACATTCCTGGAATAATGTCCTCCCTACCATCATGGCCAAAGGAGAATGAGCCAGGCATTTCAAATAAGCTCAAATGCACCTCATCAGTTCCAACAGTATCAACGTCAAAATGCCTAAAGCATTTCTGCAACAGCACACATCTGTCTCCGTTTTGTTTGCCTACTTGGTCAAGAGCAGTTTCGATCTGAACCAAACCGGCGCTCATAACAAACGACATAGGGATCGAGGGATGCAGCAAAGATGCACTGGGGAGAACCAAGTACCCTCTGCTTCGATAGTGGTCAATGAACCGTTGACCAATAACTGAGGATTGCATGTGCACCATCAGCCAAGAAGATTTCTACTTGCGAGGCAAGTAAGCCGCCCTCTGGTGGATTCAGGTTGGCGATTCATGGAGTAGTCTGGCGGCTTTTCGCCCTTGACAATGGATCAACGGATCTGATTAACCCTTCGTATTATACCACTAAAAGGTCATTATTGCAACTGTTTTTTCCACAATATTTCACAACCAACTCTTACTGTGTAAGACATGCATACTCTTAAACCCTATGGTCAACTGATCCGCCTCGCCTTCTGTTACAGCCACTTCCGGCGCCGGAAGTACAGGATGAGCGCTGTGCTGATTATGACCATGAGGCTCAGAGCAAAGGGATAGCCCACCATGATAGCCGCTATTCATCTGTGTTTCAAGGGGCGTTCCATAATCCAAAATTATACCTTTGCTTCATCTCTTCTTGCATATTCCCCTCGCTGGTTTCACAGCATCATTCAGCACAGTACTTACTATACCACTTGCTCAACCTGGTGCGCATCGGGAATGCGACTTATTTCGCATAAAAGAAAGACCGCTCTGGAGCAGTCTTCACCATGGTATTAATGCACTGGGCTAGCATAGAATTTACCTACTGATTTTCTCCTGATCTTCGTTCAGGTTAGCCAGCCCTTCCCGTAGCGCATACAGTGCCGCCTGGGTGCGGTTCGCCACGTGCAGCTTGGACAGGATGGTGCTGATGTGAGCAGCCACGCGGTGGCCCAGGGGGCTGCCCGGTGTCTGCCAGCGAGCCTGAGTCTCCGCAATCTGCCTGACCTCCCCCTTGTGGACGGTGACCAGGTAATTGGCGCCGATG
>VGOO01000115.1 GCA_016875925.1 Chloroflexota bacterium | reverse complement strand
TCAGATGGGCTGTTTGCTGGTGATACACTCGCATGATATAATCCTAGCCAGTTTGGGGATTCGTCTAGCGGTAGGACAGCGGACTCTGGATCCGTAAGGCCAGGTTCGAATCCTGGATCCCCAGCCACTAAGGACTCAAATCGAACTCGTAGGTCAGAGCCTGTAGAATCTGCCGGAGTACCCAGTAATCCTTCTGGATTACAAAACAGCCCAAATGGGGGATTAAGCTCATAGTCCACTATTCCTTCTCTTTTCAAGGAAATTCTCTTAAACAGTGCTTCTGCCAATAGACGTCTTTCGTCCAGATTACCTTTTTCGTATAACCAATTAAGATTGCAGACTATGTCAAGAGCAAGTTCGAAGTCTGCAGCAAAGAGAGTTTGATGTCTAGTGATAAAGTCTATGCGTGATGTCAGCTCTGCTTCCTCCTTCTCCACCTCATCCCGAAGCTCTCTAAACTCATCCCAGCTTATGACTTCTTCAGAGGCCATTCGATTAATATTGCGCCTCTTATTCGCCACGAATTCAAGCCTCTGACGTGTCTTAGAAAGCTCTGACCCTTCAACCTCTTTGCCCATCTCAGCCATCAAAGCATTTAAGGAAGATTGAAGCTTCGGCCTGTCTTCCTTGTCAACTGCCAGCGATTTTATTAGGTCAGTCGCCTGTTCATCGATTTGGCGGCAATTGTAATATATCTGGCTACCGTTGACTCTGGCTTTGCTGCGATAGTAACTTGCCCTCTTGCGTGGCTGTGTCGTTACCAAACAAGGGCTGTCGGCGTCGAGGGAAAACACCAGACCTCGCAGTAGATAATCATGACGCTGGACTCTTTTTTTGTAGTGATCATGCTTAGCAAGCACATCCTGAACCTTGGCAAAGGTTATAGGATCAACAAGTGGGGTATGGTTACCATCACGCTCTTCTCCACCATTCCGCCCCCATGCAGTCTTACCCAAATAGAACCTGTTATGGAAAACATCATGCCATTTGGAACGTGATATCTTTGTGCCTGATCTGTTACGATAACCTATGTTAAACGCATGTTGTGTCCACTCAGTCAATGTATATTTGCCGGTGGCCATCTCTTTGAATGCTTCGGTAACCAAAGGTCCGACTTCAGGATCCACATCGACCCAAGTGCTGTTCTTCTCCTTGCGATTGACATACCCCACCGGTGCAAGCCATGCCCAACCTCCCTGGCTGACTTTCTGTTTCATACCTTTTTTCGCTTCTACCGCTAGGTTTTTGATATACCACGATGAGATGACCTGCATAATTCGGCGGGACAAATAACCGGCTGGGCTACTTACATCAAGTGGTTCGCTGACACTCATGAGTCGGATACCTAGCTTTTCAAGCTCCCGTTCAGTAACAACATGCTCATAATCGTCACGGGCAAAGCGATCAAGCTTGTGGACAAGTATAATATCGAATTCTTTGCGACGTGCTGCGGTCATCATTTCTTCGAAAGTAGGGCGGATCTTTCCGGGCCGAGCACTCTCGAAACCATCATGGTATTCCGCCACTACTGTCCAGTCGTTGCCCTGAGCATAGTAGCGACAGGCCTCGACCTGAGCCGGTATTGACAGATTCCTGCCAGCCTGCTCGTCAGATGACACCCGTGCATAGATACAGCATTTCAGCCCTTTAGTTACTGCTTCTTTCTCCATCTCTAATCCTTTTCATGTCATTGGCTAGTCAAAATACATCAAGCAGATGCCATTTCGCAATCTCAGTATCGGTGGCAAAGTCACTCATCCGCTGTCTTGCTAATTCATCAGGCACGCCGAAGTACTCAGCAATCTCCCACGGAGGCATGTTCACTACCCTGTACAGCTCATTCTCCGGCATAAGAATATGAGCAGCAAAACAATCAGCTTCTTTCTCCTGCCTGCGTCGAGTACTAGTCTGCCAGTCACGAAAAGATAACTGATTCCCACAGTGCATAAGATGATGAGCTAATGCATGTGCGATGAGGTAGCGGTGCTCCTTTCGCGATAACCTATCAGCTATTCCTATCCAGCGCCCTTGTTTTACTTCCTTTATCGGCTCCAGGAACGGCCAGATAAGGCACTCACAGCCTTCAGCATTAGCTAGCCACTCCATGTCTACAGGAAAAGTTAACCCCGGATGTCGCTGGTAAACCTGTTTCGCCTTCTCTATCGCAAGACTGCTCATAATGCCCTCCGACACAAGCCCCAAATCCCTCAAACTACTTCTGCTTCTCTTCCTGCTCATGCCTACGTCTTCGTCTCTCCTCGTCCAGTGTAAACCGTATAAAAGACTTCACCCTGTCCTTGGCTTCTCCCTCCAACAACCTGTCCACCTGGCGAAACATGAGCTCAAGCTCAGGGTCCTTGAGGTCCAGGTCACCCACTCTTTCCCAAGGATATGTGTTCAACGTCCCCGCCATAGCGGAATAGAGATCTGCAATCTCGATATCCAGGTACTTCGATAAACCAGTCACAATCTCCGGAGACGGTTGCTTATTGCGTCCGTTTTCAATTGAAGTGATGTTCTCCATGCTGGTACCTACCAGCTTGGCTAGTTCTCTCTGCGTCATATCGCTGGCCCGAAGCCTGGCCTCTCTTATCAGCTGTCCTAATGTTATCTGCATAAAATTTTACCCTTTAGCTTCCCTTCTACGTTATGGTAATAATATCACCATACTTTGAATCTGTCAAGTGGTTGCTGTCGTCCATCTTATAACTCAATTTCAGGCGATGTAAATACCATTTAGTGATATTTTAGTGGCGACATTATTACCTTGACCTCATTACTTTCTTATAGTAATATGGTTACTGTTCACCGCAGGAGGTCAGCATGATGAGAGGCAAACCCACAGTCGTTGGTAGAGACCGTGTATCGATCAGGGTACAGATATCCAGAGAAGACTATAAGTCACTGTGCCAGATAGCTGAAAAAGACAGAACCGATATCAGCAGCTTGGTAAGAAGAGCTATCGCTCGGTACTACCTCATACCGGACAACAACTGTGAAGGTAAGCAAGTTAGCTGACTAGACCTTTTGAAAGATGGGTCATGAATAGCTTTAACCTCGCTTCACCTGTTCATAAGATAAGACTCAAAATATTGCCCTACGATGGCGATATTGAGGCGGAGAGAAGAGTCAGAACGCTTCTTGAATTGGCCATAATCATCGGCAAGCGAGAAGGGTTGATCGGAAATCATATTCCAGATATACCCGAAGTTTCGACTTCGGTAACAAGCAAGGAGTAAAGGAGGGATAACAATATGGCGATTAAAGGTGTCTCCGAAGTTGTCAGGTTACCCAGACAAGGCAAGATCCGTCTGGGCATTAAGAAGGAAGGCGATACCGGCGCAACTTACCCCACGCCCACCGATTACTTCGTCTGCCCCGACGAGGTGAAGAAGGTGTTCGGCGACAAACCCAAAGAGCTTAAGATCATGTTTCCCACCGAGGACGAGAGCCAATGGGCAACACAGCATCTGAAATGCTATTCCGCAGCCAGGGGACTCATCTGCCGCGGCGATGGCGAGACCG
>VGOO01000114.1 GCA_016875925.1 Chloroflexota bacterium | reverse complement strand
CGACTCACTGTACCGGAAGGAAGGCAATACTAGCCATTGAAAAGGCGATGCCCAGTCAATTTCTGGTAAATATGTCTGGGACTAAACTAACCTTTGCGGCCTGAGTCAAATCAGCCTTTTTCGAGGCCACAATTCCGCTATCTAAATAAATCACAAAAAGAATGGAGAGATACTAGACGCTTTGGTTGTTGTGCTTGAACGAAATGGACAATTGTATGGTGCAACAAAACGCCCTCTTGTTCAGTAGCTTTTCAACGAATGCAATTAACTGCTTTTGCCTTAGCCTATGCTACCCGGGTGCCCTACCCTTGAAAAAATCAACGCCTGCCCTGAGTTACTTTCTATATTTCTTTTCTTCTGCTGCTGCGCCAGCCACTGGCACCTCCAATACGGGCACTGCCCAAACGCTCGCCCCCGCGAGTGCCAACGGGTACTGGGCTTCGGCTATGGCCTCGTTGCTTTCAGACTCTGAGATGGTAATGGATATAATTGAGTTCGGGGGAGCGCCGGGAAATGGTATTCCTTCACACACATAACTAGCCAGCAACTTTCGCCCTGGCATTTTGGCTACCTTGTCGGCAGCCTGTGCTACCTCCGCCGCCTTGGCGACGTCATACATTATGAAATTGATAAACTTCATTCTACACCTCCTCATTTAGTGTTACTACTGAAAAAGGCAGGGCACCCGACTACATGCTGTGGCTATCGACCAAAACCACCAAACTCGGACAAAAGTAACAGACTAACCATGCAAAGAAGCAGAGGCTAGCCGACCCACCGAGTGAAGTTCATTTGATTACCCAGACAGACTTTTTATTATCTTCTCTACTTGATCTACTGAAGCGATAGGATGTACCTTGAAGCTGACGTACGGAGAATACTGTACGAGCCTGCTGGCAACTTCTACCTCAGTTCCTTCATGAACTGCATATCCATTGATTTCGCCGACAAATGCCCCCCAATCCTTCGCTATGCCTGATTTCAGGTCTTGCTTAACCATCTCCAGCAGGAGACTCCATGCACCTCCCCGCTCCTTAGCATCGACGGGTACCCTACTCTGGTCTACCTCCCAAAGCACTAAATATTTTGCCATCAGTCTTAACCTCCTTTTACTTAGGTTTCGCAGATACTCAATTGGAATCAGCCAACCCCTTAGCTGTCTGCAAACAAAGAAGCTGGCTTTGGTTTGACATAGTCACCACCCCCTTCTCACTGAAACTGTTTTTGCCCCTAACTGACAGAGTACAAGCAACCGCCATCAAACAGCGATTCCAGTACCTTTGTCACATCCTTCGGCCTCCTCATAGAACATGTCCACCAAAACACAAAACCGACCACGTAGGGTCGGTTTCACTATTACTTCCTCGCCAGCTAAGTGCCCAAATTACAGCCGGTGCCTCATCAGCCCCCTAAGACTATTCGATTTTTAGCCACAAGAATCATCCAAAGACTCGAACGCAACCACCTCCCAGTTCAGTCAACGGTGCTCGTGAATTGACCTCGTCCCTGACCAATTCAGTCTACTTCAGATTCATAGCAACTGTCAATACCTCGGACTGCTATGTTGAGCCCTCATCGATAAGGAATGTGATAAAGAACTTCAAAGAGGGTACTTACACTAGCCAAATGACACAATGCGCTAATTTGTTGAATCAGAGGGTGGTAGAGGCTGTCAGCACTATCCAAATCTGTGAAATCGGCATTGATCGCGAACAACTGATAATGCCCGGTCAAACTCTGTACTTCTCATCCAGCCCGTATTTCTCCTCAAGCCCTACTACTGATGAAAACTCGTCAAATTGCATCATCTTGTCCAGCATAGCCATGCTGTTTCCTTCCTCAAGCAGGTGGTCAAAGGCTTCAGCTAGTGCCCTTGCCGCACTGTATATGCCGGTTAATGGATAGCCCACGCTGACAAACCCCATCTCTTTAAGCTCATCAAGCGGCAGGAGTGGTGTTCTGCCACCTTCGATCATGTTGACCACAACCGGAGCTTTGATACCAGATGCTATGCGTCTCAGCTCCTCTTTGCTATTTGGAGCATCGACAAAAATCAGGTCAGCACCGGCTTCTCTATATAGATTCCCCCGCCTGATGGCTTCATCAACGCTGTGTGTGGCAAGGGAATCAGTTCTCGCAATTATCATAATATGCTTGTTACTTCTTGCCTCTACTGCCGCTTTAATCTTCTGGATATGCTCCTCTGTTTCTACCACAGACTTCCCACGCATGTGGCCGCAGCGCTTGGGCCATGTCTGGTCCTCGAAGATTACCCCAGAAGCTCCCATTCCTATTAGCTCTTTGACCATCCGCATTACATTAAGCGCTCCCCCATAACCCGTATCTCCATCAACAATAACGGGGATATTGACAGCATTGATAATCCGTCTTGAAACATCCAGAACCTCTGTCTGAGTCAGAAGACCTATATCAGGCTCGCCGATAAGCGATGCCGCAACAGCATAGCCAGAAACAACAACAGCTTTGAATCCTGCCCTCTCTGCGAGCTTCGCACTGAGTGCGTCGTACACGCCCACCGAAAAAAATATCTCGCCCCTGTCAATCAAAGGATGAATCCTATTCTTTACCACTTTCATAGCCCCCTAGCTCTAAATACTTTCTGATATCATCTGGAATAAGAAGCCTTTCCAGAATCCTTCTGATAATCGCCGGCTTTCCTTTAATATATCTTACGAGAGACTCGTTCTTCCTCTCATATGTGATGTGATTCGCATATAAATATGCTGCGTCCTCGTTGACCTTTTTCAGGGGAATGGTATAGGCAAAATAGCCTATCCATGGAATAGCCGTCACTAGTAGCACAGTAGCTGAGTGAATCTTCTTCTTTCTGTCGTCCCTTTTAACCTCGCTGTAAATTCTGTTCCCTGCAACCCACAGAATCCTGGATATTGTTCCGAGAGGCAGAGGTACGATATCAAAGGAGAAAATTGCCCCAATTGCCATGTGTGCCCCGAGATTCAAAAGGATGTATCTTGACTGCCCGATGGTATCAGACAAATTCTGCTTCAGGAGCTCACTTTTCTCGGGTGCCAGGAGTTTGTCATCTACCAGCCTGTTTACAGTAGATTCGATGCTGTCCCTGTCTGTAAACAGGTGCCTGAAATCCTCAAATTTCCCCCTAATCGTCATAGCTTCTGAAATAACCGAATTGTCTGCTAATAGCAAAAGCGGTCATTCTTCCAGAAATAGGTTCTCAAACTATACTCGTTGAACATAAGGTAATGAAGAATCACGATAGAATTTCATTGTTAAACCCAAAATATTTGACGTCTATTCCAACGTTTCTGCGACAAAGGCAGCATCGCAATCGAAAAAGCCTTTCAAAGTCTTGTACAGAGGCTGGTATAAGTAATAGAGACGGTGATAAACTCGTGACTGCACAGGATCAGGTAACCTGGAATCAACAGTGCGAATGAGTTTTGCACAGGCCTCCTCTACACTGTTAAATAAGCCTGCCCCGACAGCAGCCAGGATTGCCGCCCCATATGCCGGGCCTTCGTCAATGCCTGTTCGAGCCACTTCGATCTCGAAGATATCTGCTGCCA
>VGOO01000113.1 GCA_016875925.1 Chloroflexota bacterium | reverse complement strand
CTGTAAAGAATATTCGATAGTTCTTACCTTCAAGACTTGAACAGTATTCCTTAACCAATAAGCGAGTGTCTTTGAGAGCCCTGTCAAAGTCTGGTGCGTAACTCCCTTCTTGCGTCCGATCTATATCAAGCAGAAGTGGGCCAATCAAGCCTTCGCCTTCAATATCCGAGTTGTATAGTGCATAGCTTCTAAATACATTCATATTGCCGAACATTACTTTCCATTGGCTAAGAAACTCCAACTCATGTCTTTTGTCACTCTGCCTCATCGGACATGAGCATGGATCCCTGTCTGTATTAGGCTCATCAGAGTAGGCCTCTTGGTGGAAAAGGTCTACGTATCTATATTGTCTGGCCTCTTCTGAAGTGAGCCACCAGAAATCGCTGATAGGTTTTCTGCCCTTGCCTATACTAAACATATATGCCAATACTCGCCAAAATAAATTATACACCAAGAATAAGGGGAAGCCTCATCATCCAGCTGATTGCACAATCTGACGTAATGTTCAGCCCTCCCTAACCTCCTCATCCACCCACTTCAGATAATCCTCATTCCCGCCGATGATAGGCAAGGCGATAGCTTCGGGCACGGCGTAGCTGTGGGCTTGCTTGACCAGCTAGATGCCCCCCGGGTAGTGCTGAGGTTTTGGCCTCTATGATGAGCAGCCTTCTATGCGCCGGGCAAGCACTTCTCAAGCTTGGGTATATAGCTCGCTGCTGTGAGGCGTAACAAGCCCAGGGGTACCTCCTTGGAAACATCCATGAACAGGTAGCAAGAGTTGTTGCACATTGGCCGCACCATTATGTAACTGAAGCCAGTGGTGAGAACAACATCTTCAAGTCCAGCGATAATTCCTCCCATGCCTGACGTTGTATCCTGGCCTACGTCGGTAAAAAGCGAGCCCAGGGACCTGATTAATCTGACACCATGCCCGGCCAGGAACTCCGGATTCAGCAAGTTTTCAGGCGACTGCCAGGACGCTATCAGCATTCCATCATTATCTGCGATTCCCATGACCCAAGCCTTGCCAAGCTGCTTTCCCATACCACCAAGTAGTTCGTCTAGCTCTGTCATTTGCGGTTACCTCCTGTCCTTGTCTTTATATTTATGTGGAAGTCTCAAGTTCGCGGCTATATCTTTTCACTTGATAGCGTATGTTGCCCAGGTTGGCGTTCGCCCCGGTGACAATGGCGAGAACTGCGTCTGACCCTATGGCAGCCGCCATTACCGCGCTGCGTTCAAACTCCGCCATAATCTGCGTTGCTTTGCCGATGTCCAGCTCCTTGCCCATTACTTCGTAGGCGCCGATAGCTGTTATCACCAGTGCCCCCACTGCCTCTGTGTCTATTTTGCTATCTCCCGAGGACTCGATGACGAACCCGTCACGTCCCACAAGCAGTGCCGCGACTATCCCCTCTATTTTGGTGAGGTTATTGAGGATTTCCTGTGTGTTTGCCATCTTTTCACCCCATTCGATGCAAAGGTAACTTAGAATCGCCTTCGCTTTCTGCTACGGCAATTGATGGAGATGGTCTCTGTTTCGTGTTCATTTCGCAACTTCTCATGAGCTTGGATGCTGTTGCCAGGTCGCCCTCGCGTACTGCTTGCAAGGCTATTTGCAGCCCAGCTACCAGCGGTCTGTTAGCCGCAGATTTGTCACGGCTCAGCCTCTCTATTGTCCGGGATAAGATAATCTGATTTGCCAGTGTATGCTCGGCACTGCTCTCCGCCGCATGAACGATTTGCTTGAGTAGTTGTGAGTGGTGGTTAGCACCCGGGTCAGTTTCATCTGCCATAACTTTGGGCTCACCGCCACCGATTTCTGGCTTCTGCTGAGCGCTTCCTGTAACAAGAGATACCACTTCTTTTGCCAGCTCAAGATATGTCTCCTTACCCAGACCCCTGGCGACAGCAACCAACTGGATAGCGGCAGCTTTCAGCTCACGGATATTTTCGGTTATATTTTCAGCAATATAGCTGCGAACCTCGGCAGGCAGCCCAGCGCCTCCGGCAAATCTGAGAACCATCTGCTCTCTCTCAACCTTGTCTGGCGGCTTTAGCTCTGCCGTTGCCATCTTCTCCATAGCTGATTTCAGCCTGTCCACCGTTAGCTGAAGCTCGCCGGGCTTCACGTCGCAACTGAAAATCAGCCGATGCTGTGCCTGCTCAAGCTGCCTTTCGATTACTTCGAGAAGGTCGGCCTGAAGCTGGCTGCTGGCTTCGCAGAACTGAACATCATCTATAAGCAGCGTGTCTATCCTGGACAGAAAGTCAATGAATTCGCTTCTGACCTCGCGTCTATTGGCTCTGATTAGGGCAACTGCCAGGTCAAGCATATTGACGAAGACCGTGTTTCGTTCTGGATGGAACCTCGTCATATCATGGTAAGTAGCATTTAGAAGGTGGGTTTTGCCGAACCCTGCTCTTCCGTAGATGAAAGACAAATTAGATTTGAAAGGAGAATCTCTGCACACTCTGAGTACAAGCTCGACAGCCGCCAGGTAGCTGTTTGCCTGCACAAAGGTATTAAAAGTCATGTCAGCTACTAATGGATTCACTAGAAAATCTCTCCTCGCAGCAGTTTCCTGGGATTTTTCCTGTCCTAGGGCTTCTAAAAAGGGAGAGGCGTCTTTGAACCCAGCCATAGCTAGAGCAGAGACTAAATTATCGCTTTCCCTGCGCATGTGCTGTGAAAGAAATAGCCCTTCTATTTCCGAGAGAAGGCCATGCTTGACTAATATCCTGACATCCGGGTGTTTGACCATTTACCTGCCTCCAGCCTTCTGCGCAATCTGTGCCACAAGTCGGCTCAATCCCATGGAGATTGCACCAAGCGGACAGTCTCGCTCTGAAACTGCCAGTAATACCCATGAATCGGTTATTCTCATTGTGCTCACGATACCCAATGCATCTTCGTAGAATGCTTTCTTTAGTCCTTCACGGGGATACATAGTGACTAAGCTGGACACTAATTGTTCCAACTCGCTGATGTATGCCTGGGTCTTCTCAGGGTCACTAGCCTGCGCAATTATTTCCCCGGAGTTGTCTATAATCGAGAGGTGAATGGCGAGGCCGCTGGATTTGCGATATGTCTCCAACTGCGCTGCAAGCTCTTTAGTGAGTTCGTCTCCCTGCTGCTGGTCTTTCCGCTCAGCAAACGTCCTCTCGTCCCGCGTCTTAACCACAAAGAGAAGCAAGCTATGCAGGTCTTTGCTGATGGTTCTTTGTGGAGGCGGCGTATCTTGACCTATCTCGAAGCTGCCCTTGTCCCAGTCGATTATTTCTTCAATTACCTCTTCGCCTGTTTTGTCTTGAAATTGGGCATGGACTACCTGCCCCTTGTCATAGTAAAGCGCTGCTTTGCCGCGTTCGCTGGTGAGAATCAGTTGACACGTTTTCTTCCCATGATAAGGAAGCTGCAACAGCTCGGTTATTTCAAAATCGTCTAATGTTCCCTGTAATGCCATGTCTTTCCTTCTATTTCAGGCTTGCAGTTGAAAAGCGTTCAATCATCATGATTGACACTTTCTTGAGTGTGTCAACAACGCCAATACCCTCCGTCGCAATGCTTTCAAAAACAGGGATTCCGTTTAACCCTAA
>VGOO01000112.1 GCA_016875925.1 Chloroflexota bacterium | reverse complement strand
GGATGCCTCTCGCAACTGCAGGCTTAGGGCTGTATCCATGATGTCGGATGATGTCAGGCCAAGGTGGATAAAACGTGATTCATCTCCAAGACTTTCGCTGACTGCCTGCAAAAAGGCAGTAACGTCATGGTGGGTTACCTTCAGGATTTCAGCCATACGTCCGAAATCGAGTTTAGCCTTTCTTATCTTTGGGATGGCTTCTTTCGGCACGATACCCAGTTCTGCCCAGGCTTCGCATGCTGCTATCTCCACGTGAAGCCACTTGTCAAACTTGCTTTCCTCTGACCAGACTCTCTTCATTTCTGGTCTGGAGTATCGTTCAATCATGTTTTTCTCCCTAGCTATTTGCCAGCCAGTTGCTCCTTGTATTTCGTGTAGGCCTCTCGGATAGCCTCGTGTTTCAAGCCCAGTATCTGAGCTGCCAGCAGTGCCGCATTCTTGGCACCTGCGGCGCCGATGCCCACACAGGCCACTGGCACTCCTGATGGCATCTGGACTATGGAATAGAGCGAATCAATGCCTTTAAGCTCGCTTGTGGCGAGTGGTACGCCGATTACTGGCAGCGTCGTCCAGCTAGCCAGGACGCCTGGCAGGTGCGCCGCCGCACCGGCAGCGGCAATTATCACCTCGATGCCTTGTTCCCGCGCCTTCTTGCCGAACTCTCTTACCTTTTCTGGATTTCTATGTGCCGACATAACCAAAAGCTCATGCTCTATTTTAAGTTGTTCTAATATCTCCAGGGCTGGTTTTATCAAAGGCTCATCTGTTTTGCTGCCTATTACTATACTGACTAATGGCATGTTTACTTCACCTCTCGCGCTGCTATATCTTTGCGATAATGGCAGTCCTTGAAATAGATATGTGTGATGTTTTGGTAGACCTTCTCTCTGGCTTCAGCCATATTTTTGCCGCAAGCTGTGACCGTTAGCACACGGCCACCATCGGTGCATATTTGTGAGTTCTCACCTTGTTTGGTTCCAGCGTGAAATATCATGATTTCGGGGTCAACCTTGTCCAATCCTTGTATGGCAAAACCCGTTTTATAGTCTCCAGGATATCCGCCTGATGCCATGACAACCCCCATGCAGGCGTCATCGTTCCATTCTACTGGTGTTTCATGAAGTCTATTGTCGATGATGTCGAGAATAATGTCCACCAAATCGCTTTTCAGGCGAGGTAGAATAACCTGGGTCTCAGGGTCGCCGAACCTAGCGTTGAATTCTAGCACTTTCGGCCCGTCGGCTGCTAGCATCAATCCAGCGTAGAGTACCCCCTTATATGGTGCGCCTTCCTTTGCCATGGCCTTCACCGTTGGCTTTAGAATAGTTTTTATAACTTGTTTGGTCAATGCAGCATCGAAAAACCCTGGTGGGCTATAGCTGCCCATGCCGCCGGTGTTGGTGCCCTGGTCTGAATCGAAAGCCCTTTTGTAGTCGCAAGCTGGAACCATTGGTATCACTGTGTTGCCATCCGTGAAGGCCAGCAGGCTTACCTCTCTGCCGGCAATGCATTCCTCAATAATCACGCTGTTGCCGGCGGCGCCGAAGACCTTGGTTTCCATGATGGCAGACAGAGCCTGTCGGGCTTCCTCTTTGGACATAGCGACGGTGACTCCTTTGCCTGCTGCCAGCCCGTCAGCTTTAACCACTATTGGAGTTGACTGAGCCTCCAAGTATCCTCGGGCTTGTCGATAGTTGGTAAAAATAGCCCCGTTTGGACATGGTATTCCGTGTTTTTGCATGAGCTGTTTGGCAAAAACCTTGCTCGATTCTATCCTGGCTGCGGCTCTGGTGGGCCCGAAGATAGGCAAGCCTGAGGCAGTGAAATGGTCAACGATGCCTGCAGCCAGGGGGGCTTCAGGCCCGACGATAGTTAGGTCGATGCCCATATCTTGGCAGGCTTTGGCCAAGGCCTCTATGTCGGTCGGGGGGATATCTAAATTCTGGGCAATTTGTACCGTGCCTGCGTTGCCAGGGGCAACGTACAGCCCAGTTACCTTTGGGCTTTGGGCGATCTTCCAGGCGAGGGTATGTTCTCGGCCTCCACCCCCGATGATTAAGATATGCAACAAAGTCCTCCCATTAGCCTCTATCAATATCAACTTCGGTGTGCACGTAGAAGTCTCCTTTTTAGTGCAGTGCGCACCGCCGAATTGGTTCAATGAGTATATATTTTGCTCTACTCAAAATCAAGGGGATTCGCACATCACCTCGTCCAGATGTGACTGTCCACCTGCGCAGCAGTTTTTGGGCTGCAATTCAGAGGCAGCTATGCCTAGCGGGTGTGTTGGGGATGGGGCCTCTTGGCTTGTGATAAAATGGGGTGGAGGTTTGAGGCGTTGCTCCGCATACTCTACGGCAAGGACGATTTTACCAAGCACCAAGCATTAGAAAGCATAAAAAAGAATATATGTGACCCTGATACTCTGGCAGTCAATACCTGTTTGTTGAATGGCAAGCAATTGTCCCTGAAGCAACTGGAAGATGCCTGCAACGTTTATCCTTCTTTGTTGTGTCCAGCGCGCTTGGTAATCGTTGAGGGATTGCTGGGGCGTTTTGAATCCAAGCAAAAAAAAGGACGTCGTGTCTCCGATTCTGAGGGCAAGTCCAGACGGGACCTGGAAGAATGGTTAGGCCTGGTGGGCTATGTCAAACGGCTGCCTCCGACAGCCGAGTTGGTCCTGGTTGATGGTGAATTGAAGGCACAGAATCGCTTACTGAGCGCTCTTTTGCCATTGGCTGAAGCTAAAGCTTTTCCGGCTTTTAAAGATGAGGCGCTTCGTCTCTGGGTACAGAGCAGGGTAAAGGACAATGGTGGAACAATAACCATTGGCGCAACGAATGCATTGGTTGCTCTGGTTGGGGCTGACTTATGGGCCATGAGCAGCGAAATCGATAAGCTGCTGGCATATAGCGAGGGGCAGCATATTACTGAAGAAGATGTTAACCAAGCCGGGAGTTGTGTTCGTGAGACTGATATCTTTGCCTTGGTGGATGCTATCCTGGAAGGACGGAGAGAAATAGCCCAGCAATGGCTGCAGCAATTGCTTCAATCTGGTGCTGGTCCTCCCTATATCTTGGTTATGATTACGCGACAACTTCGTCTGATAACTGCAGCCAAAGAACTGGGGGGTGATTTGTTTCGTCCAGAAGTCCGTGCTGGCCTTGAACAGCCCAATGATATCAGCCTCCAGAAGGCGTTGCGACAAGCCAAAGCATATACCAAAGAGCGTATACGCGCAGCTTATCACAAAGTGGCGGAGACTGATGTTGACATAAAAAGCGGCAAGTATGATGACGAACTGGGGCTTAATTTGCTAATCATCGAGCTTGGCAGGGTATAATCTGCTAAGCTTTACATGTCTAACGGAGCTTCTTGATGCCTGGTTTAGTCGTTTTTTGTGACCTCTTTCATGAGACAGTTTTAGCCTAGATGCAACCCTCCAGTCTACTAGACTGATGGCATTGCCACTATTTCCCGCCGGTTCTAAGTCTGTCGACAAACGCACTTTGATGGGCTAAAATGTGACTGCAGCCAGTCGGGGGACGATATCGTGAAAAGGGTAATGGCATTTATCTTGGCCGGTGGTGCCGGAGAGCGCTTAAGCA
>VGOO01000111.1 GCA_016875925.1 Chloroflexota bacterium | reverse complement strand
ACGTTTGTGCCGCCGGCCTTGGCGATCAGGTCATCGGTAAAGGTCTCGGAGCCCATGGTCCAGATGGGGTTGAACCAGACAACGTAGAGCACGCCGGGGCGGTCTTTGGCAGGAAGCGCTGATGTCCTGGAGGTGACGACATTTATCCTCTGAGTCATGTCGTTGGCCAGCTTCTGTGCTGCCTTGCTCTTGCCGGTGATTTGCCCCAGGACGGTGATTTCGCGCAGTATCACGTCTATGGAAGTTGCCGAGGTGACGAAGACGGGCAGTCCTAGCTTTTCCAGGGCGGGGAGGACGGTATTCTCGTGGATGGATTCTGCCAGTATCAGGTCAGGCTGCACGGCGACGATTTTCTCCAGGTCTGGCGTGCTGTAGCCGGAGACCCTGGTTTTTGATTTGGCTGCTTCTGGATAGTCGCAGTAGTCGGTGGTGCCTACGATTCTATCGTCCAGCCCCAGTGCAAACAGGATTTCGGTGACGCTGGGAGCAAGCGAAACAATACGCTGAGGCAGTTTCTGTATGGTAACTCTCCTGCCCAGGTCGTCGGTGACTGTGATTGGGAAGGTGGGCAGCTCTTCCTGCGGTGCTGCCTGCTGCGGTGGTTTTTCCTGGGTTGGAAGAGGTGGTGAAGGTGGTGTGGGTGGTGAAGTGGGAGTTGGCGCGCAGGCAAGGATAAGCGTCAGGCAGACGATGGCCGTCAGCGTCAGAATGTTGTAGATGTACTTTCTCATGGCAACCTCCTCATAACAAAAACAATCCCCCTGCCCATGTGGAACAGGGGGATTCATTAACAACAAATCCCACCCCCTACTCCGCGGAGGCAGACAAAGCTTACAGGGTTGGCGTCCTGACTTTCACAGTAGGCGGGACTGTGCCGGAATTGCGCCGGCTTGCGTTCCAATTAAGCCCTCGGTCACCCGAAGGCACCCCGATAACTCTATTCAGTTGTTTTTAGTATAGCATACTGGCTTGAGGCGAAGTCAATAGCGGTTTGGGGATGGTCGGTACAAATGATGGCGGTCACCCGAAGGCGGGTGACACTTATGAGCATGGTGGTGAACAAAACAGGCGATTGTGCAGCAGGCTCACGCCAACTTTAAAATTCAGGACCTTATTATATTAAATTAGATATGGAACCGTATAGCTGCGTGTCCCCTCTTGTGTTAGTATTTATGTTGTCAAGATAAAGACGATATTCACCATATTTTAACGATAAAGACAGGGAGAGACAATTTGAGAATTCTCGCATTTTCAGACATTGAGAAATGGAAGGGATATGAAAGATTAATAGACATTATCCGGCCTGACCTCGTTGCATTAGCTGGAGATTTGACTTCTGATGGCCTTGCCAGTTTTCGGAAATGTTTTAATGTTAGGAGAGCGAGAAGAGTGCATGTTGACCGATTTTACAAATTCTTGAGGTATGCTGGTGCAAAATCTCAGGTCTTGGTTGTCAAAGGTGACCATGATGCAGATTTTGAAGGAGATTACATCCCCGAAAAAATAGATGAGATACCTGGGTGCCAAGAAATATCAGGAAAGGTTATTGAGGTGAATGGGATTCGTTTTCTTGGCTTAGGCTTTAATGAAACCAGCTATCTAAGAACCCTCAAACCAATAATTGAACAATATAAAGAAGAGGCAGATGTTGTTATTACTCATTGTAAGCAAGACAGAGTGCCACTGATAAGTTTACTGAAACCAAAGCTCATAATCCGAGGGCACTTCGGTTCTGGGAAATATTTAGTTAATGACATTCCGGCAGTTTTCATCGAAGATGTGTTTTATACTGTTATCGAGTTCGGTGATAAAAGCATCCCTGAAATTCTACAACACAGAATCAGTTTTGACGGCAAGATAGAAGTCTTAGAAAAAGGCTCCTGTAGTCCATGGTTCTTAGGTGTTTCAGAATACGAAAGGTACGAATGGCTTAGACCATATCAAATTTGAACTCCTTTGGACTAACTTCTCTGAAAAGCTATAACCGCGTTTGACGATATAAATTTCAAGTATCCAGTCCCACTGCAATCCAGTTTCGGTGATTGATATTCCGCTATCTCAGGAGCAGAAAACATTTTGTGGCACTGACACTAGCCTGAAATAGGTGGGTGAAATGATTTACTACGTGCTAGTCATACACCTACTATTAGTGAATGCTTCTAACCCCTGCGCATAAGGGGTAGACCAACACTTAGATTAACAATACCAGCAATAATGCATCTTCCTACTAAGCCCAGCTGATACCCACTGATGTCACCTGGCTGCAGCATCATTATGAGGAATAGAACAGGAGCAGCCACGAAACAAATTATCCCAATTATTACCAGTGCTTTGCCAAATTTTGCCCACCCCGATGTTGGCTTCCGCTGAGTTATTGGTTGTTGGTAAGTAGGCGATTGCTGGTGGACAGGTAGATGCTGTATTTGCTGTTGATACTGTGACGGAGGTTGAGGCTGCTGTTGTGTTGACCAATTCAGTGGCATTCCACAGTTACCACAGAATCTCGCCCCGAAAGCAACTTGGGCAGCGCATTTAGGACACTGATACCACTGTTGCAACTCGCCACTTCCTCACCGAGGTTTCCAAGCTCAAATATAGACATTTCTCATCGTAAAGTCAATAGTATGGTGACGAAGGAAAAAGGTTTTGAAACTGAACTTTTCGCTAAATCGTGCAATGAGGTGGCGTTCTACTATTGCGTTACTTCCTGCCGGGTACCGTGGGGCTTGTCACTTAAGACTTTTTCTCTGGCTTAACCATTCCCAAACAAGAAAAGTGATCAGTAAAATGCCAAGAATAAGATTCAGCAGGGCTATGGGATAGAAGACCGTGCCACGGACAATAAACAGGTGTGTGCTTTGCAGAGTATCACCGTAAAGTCTAAGTATGACAAAGTTCCCGATAAGCACAAAGGCGATGACTAACAGCAACAAGCGAAGCGTGTTCCTCATATGTCCGCCGACGAGTTAAATTGTAGGATAATTACATCGGCAAGACAACTTTCAAATCGAACAGATTTAGCGGGGTGATGGAAAGGTTTCCAGCCTTGCTCTCACGGCTGGCGTCATAGGTTCGGTAGTTAGCGGCTCGGTATCGTTGTCTCATCGTGAGATTTGAACGATCTTCAATGTGCAGCTGTGGTTAGGAATTCTCTCCGAGGTCACTAAATGAGGTGAAGTGTCACAAAACCGAGGATTGTTCAGCTGATTAGCGGGCTGTCATCTTGTTGTGCTTGGCGGGTTGGAGTTGGTGCTGGTTACCCGCCAACGGGTCCTTGCCATGAGGGAGGGGTGGAGCTTTGTTCTGATGCACAGGAATTTGGTGCCACCTGAGGGCAGGTGGTGGCCACGAAATCTCAGTGGTGAGAGGACGAGGAGATTCTTCGCTTCGCTCAGAATGACTGAACGAAGGTGGAGATCGCCACGTCGCCCCGATTGCATCGGGACTTCTCGCGATGACAGATGAGCGGGGCTGATCTTTCCGCAGAAGGATAAAGCCCCGCGCTACATATCAGATGGTAACCACGGCAGGGAGATTCGTGTCAAGCATTATCCAAGTATGGTAGACTCTTGAAGAGAGAAGTAGTATGGCAGAGAAGTTAGTATTGGACAAAGTGAGATTCAACTACGATTCAGAAGGTGATGTGCTGTATATCAGCTTTGGCGAGCCGGAAGCAG
>VGOO01000110.1 GCA_016875925.1 Chloroflexota bacterium | reverse complement strand
TTTCAGCATAACCAGCGCCTTGTTGCTAGCAGCTTGCATCCTGCTACCAAACTTCGCCTCGCCTCTCAACACCACGCGTTGGTACCACATCTCCCTAATCACACTAGCCCCTTTCTGCATCTTGGGCGGCGAGACCATTTGTCTGGGCATAATCTCCCTATGGCACAGACTGAGGCATGTAGCGCGAGGCTTCAGCCTCGCCAACGCTGAGGACAATCAAGCCTTCTTTGGCTTCGTCGCCCTGGCAGTATTAATCCCCTACTTCCTCTTTACATCCGGCGTTATTTTCGAGGTCAGCAAGCACCAAGTAACAGACAGAATAGACATCCCCTACTCCATAGCCCTCAGCAGCTACCGCATAGACCTGGCGGGTGTTTTCAATCAGCAGGATGGCGCCGCCGCACAATGGCTATCCCTCAATGTCCCCCATAACTCAAAAATATATGTGGACGACCACACCTCACAACTGCTCAAATTCTACGGCATCAACAAGGAACAAATAACCCATTATCCACAAGATTCGGATAAGCTCCAGGACGCCTCCTACGCCTTCTTAAGCAGTTGGAACGTTTCCAAAGGAGAACTCACCTTCGCTGTAGGGCCAGGCTTACGCAGGCATACTAAGACAGAAGACCTTCCAGGCTTGCGCGACGCAGAACACATGAACCAGCTCTACTGCAACGGCAGCGCCAAGGTGCTGTCACCCCACCTCTTTGAATAGCGGCTAACACGATTCCAGCTTGCTCTCCAAAGCCGCATAAAGCTCCAGCAACTTCTTCTCTTCTCTTTGCCAGTTATATTTGGTCATTGCCGCCTTCAATGCATTTCTGCCCAATCTTTCCCTTAGCTCAGGATCATCCCGAAGCTTAGTAATAGCTTCTCTCAAGGCATCCTCACTGTAATCAACCGCCAGGCCGATACGCTCGCTTTCCACAAAATCACCCGAATAGATCCCCCGGGTGCAGATGAGCGGACGGCCGCAGGCCATCGCTTCAAATAGTTTGTTAGGCATGCCCATCCTGTTGTTGACATCATTCGGAGCCAACATGCAGAAGACCACATCGCTGCTTAAGGTAGCCGATAACACCTGGTCAAAAGGCACACGACCTACAAAGCGGACGTTCGGCATTCCGGATATCTCATCACGCAAGTTAGCGATATATTCCGGCTGCCCTATCCCGCCTATGACACAGCAGACACCCGGCACTCCCTTCACTACGCTGAGTAGGTTATTCAGATCTCGTGTTCGGTGCAATGTCCCGACATATAGCAACGTAAGCTTGCTGTTATGTGATGGCTGATACTCAGATACGAGTAAATCCTTGCAGTTCATGATAACGGTCACAGGCTTTCTCGTCGCACCTTCAAAGTACCGACCAGTGACTTCACTTACAGTCACAACCTCATCCACGTGCCTCAACAGAAATCGCTCAAACCAGAAAAAGGTTTTGGCTATCCCTGCAGGCAGAGATGCCTGCAACATATACCCGTATATATCACGAGCATCGTATATCAGGAATGACCCAAGCCTTCGCTTGAGCAACGTACCAACAGGCAATGTGTCCAGGAAGTGGCAATGTATAAAGTGGAAAGGCTCGTTCCGGTGCAGGCTGCGCATTTTCCGATAGACCTCCCACTGCCAGATCAACTGGTAAAACAGATGCATCGGTGCCCTGCCGATGCCCCACTTAAAGGGTACCGGTATCCTCAAGCGGAAGACCTCTATCCCATCCAGTACTTCGTGCTCAAGGGCATTCTTCTCCCTGTCCCAAGCTAAGACCGTGACTTCATAGCCAGCCTTGATGAGACTTCGTGCCTCATTATAGACCCTGGGGTCGGTGATAAAAGGGCTGGATACCATCACCAGTACACGCATCTGAATAACGACTCTACATCATAAATTGACAATCAAAGGCAGTCACAGTCAGGACTCAGGAAAACATCCTGCGCAGCCATAGTTCCAGGTTGAGCGGCTTCCACAGCGGAGACCAGCCGTCTGCACTTTTTGCACTGAGCAATTTGTCCATATACCGTAATATTTTTCTCCGGTCCAGGTAATCGGAGGCCCTGAATCTTTGGTCGACAAAGATATCTTTCACCTTGTTACCATTTTCCTTCATCCAGATGAGTTCTGGCGTGGGAAATCCCATCTTGTCCTTGCGCCACCTGACCTTTTCTGGTAACAACCCTTCAGTGCCAATCCTCAGCAGGTACTTCGTCCAGCCGTCGTGAATTTTATAACAGGCAGGCAGTGCAAAGACAAACTCCACCAGCCGGTAATCGACAAAAGGCGTCCGCGTCTCTACTGAAAAAGCCATGGAGTTCTTGTCCTCATACCGCAGTAACTCCCTCAGGCCATACTCCGTCTCGCTCTTCCATAACGCCGTCTGCAAATTTGTCTCTGCTCTTGCTTGGCCTTCTTCCACCTGTTTCATCTCAAAAGCAACATTCACTAGGCTGGTGGGCTGAGTCTTCAGCATGCGTTCCTTTACAACCTTGTCGCGCAGCAAAACCCGCATGCCGGGCAGTAACGAGTTATAAAATGGCAACAGGAAGGCAAAGGACGAGTAGACCGGGTTTTTAGTTATCTTGCGGAGGGAATCAAACTCCCTGATAAAGCGAGTCAACTGGCCAGCATACATAAGATGCGCCAGATAAGCATTGAAATAAGTATGATAACCTGCCAGCATCTCGTCGGCACCCTGGCCATCAAGCAGAACGGGCACGCCGTTCTCCCTGGCTAGCCGCATCACGTTCCACTGCGCATAGATGCTCGTGGAGCCGAAAGGCTCCTCTTGATGCCATATCAGTTCATCAATCTCCTCCCAGAGCCTCTCACCCGAGGGGAAAACAAACTGCGCATCGACATCGGTTGCCCTGACAACTTCTTGGATAAATTTCCTCTCGTCATAGGCGCTAAGCTCATAGCAGGCGCTGAAGGTCTTCTGACGCTCACCGATAACCTCCCGGCCATAGCCCTCATTCTTGAGAAATTCATTGATAGTACAGACTATGATTGAGGAATCAATTCCCCCCGAGAGGCATGACCCTACCGGCATATCGCTCCGCAGCCTGATTCGCACCGCATCCCTGAGCAGCTCCATGAAAGCATCACTATAACGCCGCAGTGCCTTCCCGTCGAACCTGCCCAGTTCGGTGGTATAGTCCAGACTATAATATCGCTGCACCTGCAATCCCCTCTCATTCGCGGTGACATAGTGCCCTGGCTCAAGCTGCATAACATTCCAGAAGAAGGTCTCTGCCTTGCCTTCGCTGCGAGCCAAGGCCAGATACTGATAAATGGCTGTGTCGTTCGGACTGGTGTAGACAAAAGGTAGCTGTAGTAGTGATTTAATCTCTGAGGCAAAAGCAAAACTTGCGCCGTCCCAATAATAATAGAAAGGCTTGACGCCAAACCTGTCTCGACTGCAAAAGAGTCCTCTCTTTCGCACATCCCAGA
This sequence comes from Chloroflexota bacterium, assembly GCA_016875925.1. Taxonomy (GTDB): domain Bacteria; phylum Chloroflexota; class Dehalococcoidia; order GIF9; family UBA5629; genus VGOF01. Next base: position 410 of record VGOO01000110.1, on the reverse strand, counting down.
TGGCAAAAGCCCACATACCATTGAACCTTCGCAGGCAATCGTAGCCCCACTCCTCATAGGCAGCAATGATGACCTCGGTATCCGTGCGAGTAGCAAACCGATGGCCCAGCGCCTTCAGCTCCTCTCTAAGCTCAATATAGTTGTATATCTCCCCGTTATACACAATCCAGATAGTCCCATCAGCATTGCACATCGGCTGATGCCCCGCCGGTGACAAATCAACTATAGATAAGCGCCTGTGCCCAAAAGCGAGATTAAAACCTCCGGCACGCGTATCAAACGACTCGACTTCGGCTCCTGGCGAATAAAGATACTTACTCGCCCGCACCGCATCCGGAGTATCCCTGCCGCCCGCTGTTCCAAAGACGCCGTCTCGCGTATTAACAAACACATACCCATCATCATCAGGC
>VGOO01000109.1 GCA_016875925.1 Chloroflexota bacterium | reverse complement strand
GCCTCTGGAGCCGGCTGAGCACCTCGGTAGCGTAATCTTCGCCGGGCTGCCGCAGGTCACCCAGGATGAAGATTGGGCCGTTGCTGAAGCGGGAGATTTGCTTTATATCCCTGATGACTGCCTCTGCAGAACGGTAAGCGGGCTTGTCCCTGTGGTAACAGCGGCGAAAGGCTGCTGCTGAACCGCCGCAGATAACGCAGTTTTCGCTGCAACCTCGGCAGGTGAGCACTGCGGTGATGGGGTAGCGTAGCCAGTCTTTGACCGGCGTGTAGCTGATGATGTCGCGATATCTGATGACCGAACGCACCACGTTGCCATAGTGGTTCACCATGACATTATCTATGTCCGATGGCACGTTGCTGAAGGGGTTTTCGTGAATCTTGCCCTGCTTGTCCTTCCAGGCTAGATTGGGCACGGATTCCGGTTTCCTGTCGTTCTTTAGGCATTCCATGAGCTGGCGGAAAGGCTCCTCAGTGGAATCGCCGCGGAGCACGTAGTCTATTTCCGGGCGCTCCAGCAGTTGCTTATAGAAGTAGGTGGAGGAGAAGCCGCCGAAGATGAGCTTGGACTGGGGATGCCATTTCTTGACCAGCCTGGCTATTTCGATAGCGCCGTGGCAGTGGAGCATCCAGTGCAGGTCGATGCCGAAGATAGGCGCATTCAAGCGCTTTATCATCGCCTCAGCATCGAATTTGTGGTTGCGCAGCATGCGCACAGCCAGGTTTACAATGCGGACGCGGTAGCCATGACGTTCCAGGTAATCGGCGATGCTGGTCAGGCCGATGGGGTACATCTCGAAGACGTAGGATGGGGGAATGAGGTCGCTTACCGGGCCATAGAGGATGGTCTTCTGGCGAAAGTCATACACGCTGGGGGCGTGGAGCAGGATGAGGTCGGTGGACATGGTTAATTCTGGTTCAATCTACATCCACAGGTTGGCTGCAATTGCGGCAGCGCTTGGCTCCGCGGAAGAGCTTGCTGCCACATTGGGGGCAGGTGTATCGCCTTTCCTCTTCTTCCATCCATTTTTCAGTGCCCAGCTCGCGCCAGGTGGGAATGGCTCTCATAATCACCCTCTTGCCCACGGGAAAGGCGAAATCGTTTATGTATTTGCAGGGGAAGTCGTTGCACTGGTGGCAACCCTCGTAGCCTTTCTGCTCGCAGCAGGATTTGATATCGCACTGTTTGCAGAGGAACCATGTGTCGTCAGAGAGACAGCCCTTGCAGTGGATATCTTCAACTGATACTCCGTAGACGGTGGTCAGCCTTTCCTTGAACTTCTGGTTGTTATCCCTGGTGGCAATGTAAACGCCGCAGACTCCGCAGTACATTCCGCAGGGGGCAGCCAGGGCTTTCCTATCTTCTTTTTTCATTTCCCGGAACTCCCGTTACGCAGCAACGATTAATGGCCTGAGTTATTATGGGCATTGGGCTATTGGAAGAATCCTGCCAGCAGGTAGCCGATTCCCAGCAGGAGTTGGGTCAGCAGGACGGTGAGCACGTTATTGGCCATGCCTGCCTGTAGCTTGCCGATGTTTTGAGAGTTCAGTGCTCCCTGGATACCCTTGACGGCGAAGGGCAGGGTGAGCAGGGCTATCAGCGTGAAGGGGGGCATTAGCCTGGCTATGACGGCGCCGATTGTCCATACGTAGACTCCTATGGTTAATGCGGTGTAGACAATTCCAGCGCCGGTTGGGCCCATGGTTATGGGCAGGGTTTTTCGATTTGCTGTCTTATCAGCTTCCGCATCGGGGAACTCGTTGAGCAGCAGCAGGTTATGTACCAGGAAGCCGGAAGGTATGGCGGCGACGACCGCTGGTAGGGTATAGGTGCCGGTTTGAATGAAATAAGCTCCCAGCATGGGGAGGGTACCCAGTCCTATCCCCGGCGACCATTCGGGCCAGCCCCACTTGGTGATCAATGGTGTGTAGAGCAGGATGCAGATAGCGCCCACGGCCAGCAGAGGCAGTAACATCCAGCCCTTGACCAGCACGAAGTAAATGCCGATGGGCACTGCCAGGAAGAAGCAAATCATGCCGAACCAGAAGACCTGCCTGGGCTTAAGTGCTGAAGTGGGCAGGAAACCGCTGCCGCCGCTGAAAGGAGTCCGCTTGGTCTTGAGGTCGATGCCGCTCTTAAAGTCGTAGTAGTCGTTGAGCACGTTGACGCTGATGTGGCAGAGAAGTAATCCGATGAAGGCCAGGATGGCGTGTCCCAGGTGAAAGGCGCCGTCGAACCAGGCGATGCAGGTGCCAAGGAAGGCAAGCACCACGGAGAGGAGCAGGAAAGAGGGACGGGTTTCCAGGAACCACAGTTTCAGGTTCATACGAGAGAGTTAGTATAGCAGAGGGATTGAACGTGTGTCCACTTCGTTTCCAGTCATGAGTTATCAGTCGCCAGTTCTGGGTTTTGGGTTTGTGGGAGCAGTCTATATTCCGTATTCCGCACGTTCGATGAGTTCGAGCTGCAAATCCCGGTTCAGGGTGACGAAATAAGCATTGTAGCCTGAGATACGCACCAGCAAATTTCGGTAGTCTTCGGGATGTGCCATAGCATCGCGCAGCATGGCTGAAGTGACTACATTCATCTGCATCTGCATCCCGCCCAGGTCAAAGTAGGTCTTGGCATAGGCGTACATGTGGTCCACTACTTGTTGGTGTGTGTCCTTGGCGCTGGGCACTACCTTGACATTGAAGGCTATGTTGTTGTTCATGTGGTGCGGGTTGAGCTTAGCCACGTCACGTATGTTGTCCAGCAGGTTCTTGGAGGCATTAGGCTCTGGTGTCAGCCCTGGGGTGAATGGCTTATATGCCAGCCTGCCCGAGGGCAAGGCACCAGCCAGCGTGCCGAAGGCGACATGATTGGACATAGACCAGAAACCTGCAGTGTATTTTCCTCCCCTGTAGTTTGTATGGTTGGCATAGCAGTCATGGGCAAACTGCGTCACCCTGTCGGCCATGGCTACTGCCTCTTCGCTGCCTGACCCGAAGAAGGGAACCTTCCTGGTTGCTATCGCGTACAGGGCCGCGTTATCGGCGAAGTTGTTATCAATGGCTTCTTTCAGCTCTTTGAAAGTGACCTTCTTCTCGTCATATACCAGCTTCTTGATAGCCATGAGAGAATCGGTGACATCGGCCAGGCCGATGCAGGCATTGCCCGACGAGTTGTGCTTTGCACCCGCTCGGGTCAAATCCCTGCCGTTCCTGATGCAACCGTCTATGAGAGAGGACAACAATGGTGTAGGCCGCAGATACTGGTGTGCCTTGCCCAGGATGTTGTTGTATTCTACCGACTTATCGATGAGGAACTTGAACTGGGCAGTGAAGGCATTGTAGAAATCGTCGAAAGTTTTGAAGCCGCCGTTGTGAATATCTCCTGTCTTAGGGCCGACTTCCCAGTTCATCAGGGGATGCTTGCCATTGTTAAGCGCCATCTCCAGTGCGGCCACCATGTTCATCATCATGCAGTTGGTATGACCCATATGCTTGCCGCAGAGTGTTGGCTCCACGCAACCCGTAGCCGCCCAGTCGCGCAGGTCTTCCACTGGATAGTTGAACTCCTTTAGCGACTCCATGACCACCACATCATTGTGCATCGAAGGCGTAGCTGCCGTGATAAAGTTCACCTCGCAAAGGCGCTTCAGGTAGGTATCCGAGTTCTTCTGGGGATTGTAGCGTGCGTTTACGTTGGGGTCGCGTATATTCAGCAATTCAGTGACCTTGAGAAATATGTAGGTCATGTCGCTTACCGCATCTTCGCCCTGTGGTGTTACTCCGCCCAATGTGATGGCCTGGTCGGAGGAACTGCCTCCAAAGAGGAAATTCCCGATGTCTGGCACCAGAGGCAGATGGTCGGTGCAGCGCATATAGAAACAGCCAATCA
>VGOO01000108.1 GCA_016875925.1 Chloroflexota bacterium | reverse complement strand
AGGTTTCATCCCATTCATGAGGCACTTCGTCAGCCCTGTCTTTGGCAAGGTCATTGTCCAGTTTTTCTAGTTGCCTGAATCTAGATGTTGCATCCTGCCGCAGAAGTGTGGTAGAATAATAAAAGATTAGCCTTTAAGTCAGTCCGGCGAGGCTGGCAAGGGAAAGATGACAAAAACCTGCAACTCAGCAGAGACCTCTTCGAAAGCTGCTGTATTTGAAACCTCTTGCCGGTCCAGGGCAGGAGGTTTTTTTTAGTGGCTGAAAAAGGACTCATGTCCGACCAGGACATGGAGAGGGCGCTGGTTCGTATTGCCCACGAGATACTGGAGAGGAACAAGGGCGCCCAGAATCTGGTTTTGGTTGGCATGCAGACCCGTGGTGTGCCGCTGGCTAGCCGGTTGGCTACTACCATAAAGCAACTCGAAGGTATCGCTGTACCCGTGGGCTCGCTGGATATAAGCCTCTATCGTGATGACCTCTCCTCTCTGAATCTCAAGCCTGTCGTTCAACGCACTGAAGTGCCCACTGATGTTACGGCCAAGCATATCATTCTAGTTGACGACGTCTTTTACACCGGTCGGAGTATTCGTGCGGCTATGGATGCTATCATGGATTTGGGAAGGCCGAAGACTATACAGTTGGCGGTGCTTGTTGATAGGGGGCATCGTGAACTGCCGATACGCGCCGACTATGTAGGGAAGAACATCCCCACTGCTACGGACGAGGAGGTTAAGGTCTATGTAAGGGAAGTGGATGGTGAGGACAAGGTAACTATATTCTCTCCGAATAAAGGGGGGCCGAGCGATGGAGACTGTTGAGTCGACGACGCATGGGGCTATTATTTCAGGGGCATTCTCTCCGCCATCATTGGGTGTGTGGCGGCATCGTCATGTATTGGATCTGGACGACTTTAGCAAAGATGAGGTCGGATTAGTTTTCGAAATAGCGGATGCCATGTCTGAGGTACTTAGCCGAGAGGTAAAACAAGTGCCCACGCTAAGAGGAAAGACGATTGTTACCATGTTCTACGAGGCGAGCACGCGCACTCGTGCCTCCTTCGAATTGGCGGCTAAGAGTCTCAGCGCAGGGACAATCAGCCTTGATGCAGCCAAGAGCAGTGTAAGCAAAGGTGAGTCTCTAGTCGATAACCTGCGAACAATTCAGGCGCTTGGCGCCGATGTGATAGTTATGCGCCATCCACAGTCGGGTGCTCCTTACCTTGCTACGCAATATCTGGATACTGCTGTTATAAACGCTGGCGATGGCTGGCATGCCCATCCCTCCCAAGCTCTGCTGGACATCTATACCGTTCGTCGTCACCTCGACGATTTATCTAAGCTCAGGATTGCTATTATTGGTGACATAATGCATAGTCGCGTGGCTCGTTCAAATATCTGGGGCATGAATATCATGGGTGCAACGGTGGTACTCTGTGGCCCGCCAACTCTGATGCCGCGGGGGCTTAATGAGTTCATTGAGCGATGCCAGTTGTCCAGTGTAGTTGTGGAGCCAAAGCTTGAATCTGCGCTGGAAGGTGCCGATGTAATTATGCTGCTGCGGCTGCAGTTGGAGAGACAGCAGAGCGGTCTATTACCCAGTATCAGGGAATACATCCAGCGTTACCAACTGACGGAGCGGCGGCTATCACTGGCCAAGCCTTATGCACTGGTGATGCACCCTGGCCCTGTAAACGAAGGGATTGAGGTTAGCCCGGAGATAGCGCATGGAGCTCAGTCGGTTATTGAGGAGCAGGTGAGTAACGGAGTTGCTATCCGGATGGCCTTGCTTTATCTGGTGGCTGGAGGCAAGAGCAGGTAAATGGCTAAGAATTTGCTGATAAGCGGTGGCAGGATTATCGACCCTGGCCAGGGTTGGGATAAGGTTGGCGACCTGCTTATTTCTGATGGTGAGATAGCCTGGTTTGGAGATAAGGGCAAGGTACCATCGCAGTCAGATTTAGTGATTGTCGAAGCTGATGGCCTTGTGGTTTGTCCTGGTTTCATAGACCTGCATTGTCATCTGCGTGAACCTGGTTTCGAGGACAAGGAGACCATTGGTAGTGGTACCAGAGCTGCAGCCAGGGGTGGCTTCACCACGGTTTGTTGTATGCCTAATACCAGTCCTCCGCTGGATACGCGGGCTTCCGTCGACTATGTAAGGAAGGCTAGTGAGATGGATGGGGTAGTACGTGTTTTGCCGATCGGGTGTATCACTAAAGGCAGGCGAGGCAAGGAATTAGCCGAGATGAATGATTTGGCTGAAGCAGGAGTCATCGGCTTCAGCGATGATGGTGAGCCGGTATCAAGCTCGAGGGTGATGTCCCTAGCTATGGAATACAGCCGTGACCTGGGTTTGCCTATAATCGACCACTGCGAGGACAAGGAGCTGAGCAATGGTGGGCTGATGAATGAGGGGTGGGTTTCAGCGCGGTTGGGGCTTAAAGGGATACCGGCTGCTGTTGAAGAGACGGTTGTGGCACGTGACCTTGCTCTGGCAGAACTGACCGGAGCCAGAGTACATATATGTCATGTGAGCACGGCTGGGTCAGTGGAACTGCTCAGGCGTGCCAGGGACAAAGGTGTGCCTGTTACGGCGGAGGTGACGCCGCACCATCTTACACTCACTGAAGAGCGGGTAATGTGGCCACAGCATGGTGAAGACAAGCGACTAGCCTATGATACCAACGCCAAAGTGAACCCTCCTCTGCGTAGTGGCGAAGATGTAGCTGCTCTAATAAGAGGGCTAAACGAAGGGGTAATAGATGCCATTGCTACCGACCATGCTCCGCATACCATGGCAGACAAGATGTGTGAGTTCGGGCTGGCGGCATTTGGCATCAGCGGATTTGAAACAACATTTGGGTGTCTTATGTCTCTTGTGCATGAGGATAAGCTGAGCCTGAATACCCTTGTAGCGAGGCTCACTGCGGGGTCAGCCGGTATTGTTGGGAACAAATATGGTGAACTGGGCACTCTGAAAGCTGGTTGTCGGGCTGATGTTACACTGTTTGATCCCGGGGGGGAATGGGTGGTCAGTAGTCAAGGCTTTATCTCTAAAGGCAAGAACACGCCCTTCGAAGGGTGTCAATTCAAAGGTAAGGTAGTGGCGACCATAGTTGCAGGACAAGTCGTACATCAGGATGAATCGGTCAAAGTACGAAAGAAACGATGACCAAGAGAGCAGTATTGGTATTAGAAGATGGTGCAATTTATGAGGGCTATTCTTTCGGGGCTGGGACTACCACCTATGGCGAGGTGGTTTTCGATACTGCCATGGCTGGATACGGCTCGGGTGGCTTGGAGGGCATTAGCCTTGGGTGGCCAGATTTTTAATGTTAGGCCTTTGCAGGATTATATTTCAGTACCTGCATAGAATTACGCGATAAGAGGAGGCGAACAGGAAAGATGCCACGACGCAATGATATCAAAAAGGTCATGATAATAGGGTCGGGGCCAATTGTTATTGGGCAAGCGTGCGAGTTTGACTATTCAGGTACGCAGGCTTGTAAGGCACTCAGAGGTCTTGGATACGAGATTGTGCTGGTGAATTCTAACCCGGCTACTATCATGACTGACCCTGGCATGGCAGACATAACCTATATTGAACCTCTTACTCTGGAGGCTATGACTCAGATTATCGAAAAGGAGAGACCTGATGCTTTGTTGCCTAACCTCGGTGGTCAAACGGGCTTGAATTTGAGCGCAGAGTTAGCTCGTTCGGGAGTCTTGCAGAAGTATGGTGTGGAGGTAATCGGCGTCGATGTTGATGCTATCAGGAGCGGCGAGGATAGAATTGCTTTCAAGGAAACGATGGATAGGTTAGGTATTGAGATGCCTCAGAGTGAGGCTGTATATACTGTTGAAGACGCAGAAAGAGTAGCGGCTGAGTTAGGCTACCCGGTGGTAGTCAGGC
>VGOO01000107.1 GCA_016875925.1 Chloroflexota bacterium | reverse complement strand
TGTTTTGATTTCATTCCTATTTCTCTTGGTAGGTATGGTTTTCGGTATGTCTTATTTAGCTTTGACTTCCACCGTGGCCATCTGCCGAGTTGCCTTCTCGCGAGCCTTAGCTTCTCTTCTGGCTGCTAACATACCGCCGATGTTAAGGAACCAGATGAGCACGATGGGAAGTAGAATTACGGGCACAATCACTCCGAGAGCTACCGCTATTTGCCATGTCATTGTTAATCACCTCCTTGGTTGTATTGCATAGCTTGTTGCTATTTTGTAGCCTTTGCCGCTCTAGCCGCTTGCTGGGCTTGGGCGCGCTTCTCTCTGGCTTCCTTCATGGCCGTGAATAGGCCGCCGACGTTGAGGTACCAGACGAAAGCTGCAGGGAAAAGGATGAGCGGTATTGCTATTATCAGTGCTACTATAAACTCCCACTGCATTTTAATCACCTCCTTTCTGGTGCATTAGCTTCCCTTCTTTTGACTCCACTAATAGCTTATCAGTTTATGGTATAGCCAGACTTCCGCCGTGATACCTGTTTGTTACTGTCTAAAACACCTATACACCGAATCGAGCACCGTATTTTATGCTCATCAGGGGTTGTTTGGAACCAAGTAGATATGCCGACCCAGGCTAATGCTTGCCTCTGAGGCGGAGTTGTACACAGGGTGGAAATGATTAGTTGAGCAGAGGGCTGAGCCCGTCAACTTTTGGCGAACTCAGCCCTGGAGTCGTTGTCGGTCTATTATGCTTTGCTTCTCTGCAGTGCTGCTTCGCTTGCTGCAGTCTCTTCTGCTGGCTTGTGGTTGGCCATCGGCAGCAGTCTATGTGCCAGGATGATGACCAGTAGAGCATCGGCGACGAGTCCTATGGAGATGGCGAGTTCCATCAGGCTGGGGAGGTAGATTGTGCCCGGCCGCGGCGCAAGGGCTATCAGGCTCACGTTGAATCGGTTCAGGACCAGGCCAATGATGACAAGTGTTGCGCTCCAGAATACTTTCCGTGAGCTTTGCCTGACGCTAGGCATGGAGAGGAGGATGATTGGTGCCACGGCACCGATGAGGATTTCCGCCCACCACAAGAGGTTGAGCGGATACTCGGTGAAGATGAGGCCTATACTGCCTCTGGCGGTGAGGTCCACCAGTTTCAGCAGGAGGTATATGCTCAGTATATAGGGTATTGCCCTGCCCAGGCCGGCCATGATGTCTTGACCTATTCTGTGTCCGAAGACCCTGCCGCTAATGGTAGACTCGAATATTACCATGGCTGGGCCTACGGCTATTGCTGAGGCCAGGAAGAGCAATGGCAGGATAGGCGTGTACCACAGGGGATTCAAGTTGTAGGGCATCATCAGCAGCATCGAGCCTAGGGAGGACTGATGCAATGTCGATAGGACTACACCGGCAATCACCAGTGGTATTTGTATGGAGCGGATGATGCGCAGTGGGACATTCCAATTCAGCCGTTCAAAGACGGCAGGGCTAAATTCCAGGGCAAGCACGGCGGTGTATGTCATGACGCAGATGGCAACTTCGAACAGCGGTGAATGCCAGTTCCAGTATATGATAGCATGCCAGATATACCAGGGTTGTCCCAGGTCTACTAGCAGCGCGAATATCACCAACAGGTATCCCAGAAATGCGGTCAGGATTGCCGGTCTGGCTACTGGGTGGTATTTCTCTTGGCCGAAGATGTAGACCACTGCTGCCAGAGTAAATCCACCTGCTGCCAGAGCTACACCGCAGTACAGGTCGAAGCTTATCCACAAGCCCCAGGGCCGACCGTCGCTCAGGTTGCTGATTGCGCCGAGCCCGTAGATATAGCGGATGATGAATGCTGGCAGACAGGCAATGACGATTGCCGTGATGATGGTGGTGCCTATGGGGAAGGAACGTATTCTTTGCATCATTTGGTCACCTCTGCCTTATTCTTGTCGCTCTCTTTGGTCTGGCTCATTTTCTGTCTTCGCTTGACGAGCCAATATGTACCGGTCATGATTGCTGCCACGGCTACGAGCACCGGTGGCACAGCGCCCATGGCGCGTGCGGCATTGACCGTGACCGGTTCTGGGCCAAGCTTACGGAAGCCAAGGGTTTCGAAGGGTACCGGTGATAGGTATAGCCAGCATAAGCCACCAACCTCGTGCTCGCCGTAGATGTGGTCAACGTAATCACTGGGCGAGGCTGCGATGCGTGACCTGGCTTCGGCGATGAGTTCGTCGCGCTCGCCGAATTTCAGGGCGTCGGTAGGACAGGTGGTGACACAGGCAGGCTCGAGTCCTCCACCCTGTCTGTCGGCGCAGAAGGTACACTTGCGGATCCAGGGCATGGGCTTATCCCATTCGAAATTTGGTATGCCGAAGGGACAGGCTACCTGGCAGTAACGACAGCCAAAGCACCTGTTGTCATCATAAATGACGGAGCCATTCTCCGTTTTTTGCAGGGCAGCTACGGGGCAAGCGGTAGCACAAGCCGGGTGCTCGCAGTGCATACATTGTAGCTTGGTGAACACGAAATGGAATTTGCCATTGTGCTCTGCTTCTGTGAATTGTATTTTAGTGAAAGTGCGTGCTGACAATTTGGGTGGATTCTCTAATGTTCCAGTATTAGTGGTGGTCTCTGCTGGTAACTGATTCCACTGCTTGCAAGCCACTTGGCAAGCTCTACAGCCTATGCACTTGTTGGCGTCATATAGCACTGCTTTATGCATTTTAGGCCCTCCTTATGTTGCAGAGGAAAGTCTTGTATTCTGGTATGGTGGTGTTGGCATCGCCAACGTGGGGGGTCAGTATGTTGCCGCTGTCGCCTTTGGCCATTCCTGAGTATCCCCAATGCCAGAGCACACCAATGTGATGTAGTGTCTTCCCATCGACTTGTAATGGCTGGAAGCGTTTGGTTACTATGGCAACTGCATTGACTTCTCCTCGGGCGGTGTTCACAATTACTCTATCGCCGCTTTTTATGCCTTTTTCTGCGGCTAACTCCTCGCTAAGTTCCACATACATATCGGGTTGCATTTCCACCAGCCAGGATAGGTTTCTGGTCATGATGCCGGTTTGCCAGTGTTCGGTGCACCGGTAGGTTGTGCCTACATAGGGATATTTGTCCGGCGTACCACGTTCATTCATGAACTTGCCGATAAACGAGCAGGGGTCATTCATGGTGGCCGACATCAGGTTCCTTGCTAAAGGACTTTCCCACGGTTCATAGACCTCGGGAAGTGGTCCATCGACCAGCCCATAGCCCCAGAGGCGTCCGACTCCCTCGGCGGTCATGATGAATGGCAGGTTCTTTGCGCTCTTATCTGCGATGTTTATGGGAAGCCCGCCACCATCGATAATATCGCCCAACCATTTCTTGTCTGCGGGCGAGTATATGACTGTTGGCCGTTCGCTGTCCCAGGGGACACCATCCAGGTCAACCGATGCTCTGTTGTATATGATTCTGCGGTTGAGTGGCCAGCACCAGGACCAGTTGGAGAAGAGCCCGATTTTCTTGGGATGAATATCCTTGGCATCCCTTCTTTTGGCCTTGTTGCCTTCTGTCTCAGAGTACATGTTGCAGTAAATCCAGTTCCCTGAGCTGGTAGTACCGTCGTCCCTAAGCTGTGGGAAGCCCTCAACTAGCTTGCCAGTAGCAAGGTCATAGCCATTGATTTCCCTGGCCACTGCATCGGCAGTGATATGAGAGCCGTAGTTCCAGGCCAGCTTGGTGATAGCCTCACGTTGTGGTGCAGCAGTGTCTGCCTGGTACAACTCTTTTAATTTCAGCATCATAAGGTGCATGATTTCCAGGTCTGCCATGCCTTCTCCGGGTGGTTCCACTGCCTTGTAGCGCCACTGTGCCCATCGTCCGCTATTACTGACGCTGCCCTCCTTTTCGTAGGAACCAGCCGCTGGCAGGACAAAAACCTCGGTCTTTATCTGAGCTGGGTCAATGCCCGGCCTTTTCCAGAACTCAGC
>VGOO01000106.1 GCA_016875925.1 Chloroflexota bacterium | reverse complement strand
ATATCCAGCTATATGGTCCTGCCAGCATATACAAGGTAGCTCCCCGAGCCGGAGCATAGAGATGAGTCAATTTATCTACAGCAATCAAGACGAACAGGATAATGATGAATACCACGAGCATCCTCGCTAAAGAGCTGACAATCTCTTTCTTGATATCCCTGCCGCTAAGCTTAAAAGTGGCGATGGTAACCACTATGAGCAATGCCATGCCCGATGTCAACGCAGCAGACAAAAACTCCAGAGGCTTTATCGGCGAAAACCAGGCTTCCCTGGCCTCAACAAAACCAAAAATGGCTCCGGTACCCATATGCACCAGTACCGCCCAGCAGACAGCTATAATCCCCATTATCCTGGTAAGCATCTGCTGCTGCGCCAGGATAACGCCAAAATAGAGGATACTGATAACGAAATATCCACCATATAGAATCCCGTTTATGGCGAACATAGAAGTCATGTTGTTAAGGTAGAAGAACATAAACAATCGCCAGAACTTCTCTGGTCTGCCAAGGTCCACTGCGATAGATATCATGGCACCGAAAATCAAAACGATTGCCAGAAACACGGCCATCCTGGCAATCGGCTTATACTCTACTTTGCCAAAAACATAGGTCAGAGACGAAAGTATCAGAGAGCCAGCGCTAAGCCCAATAAAATAAATAGCTAATACGATAGGCATGCCCCAGGGGATAACATTGCTACCGCCGAACAACTGGTGTCCCTCGACATAGGACACCCCAAAACAGATAAATCCGAAAAGCAACACAGCCGCAACCACGGCTACTGCAAACCAGTAGCCTCTCGATTTCCCCTCTATAGGCACAAATTCGGAACTCATCTACAGCACCTTACTTATGGAGATAATGCACCTTCGGCCTAGTGCCCATCTTTTCGCGGAGCACAAAGGAACCTCTGGTCGCCAATAAGCGCGAAACATGGCTGTTCGGATCCTTCAAATCGCCAAAAACACGAGCCTCGGTGGGACAAGCCTCAACACAAGCTGGCACTACATCAATGCCAATTCTTTTACCCTCTTTAATCCCTTCATCTATACGGTGGAAACAGAAAGTGCATTTCTCCACCACGCCATGCGTCCTGTGCGGAAAAGGCCATGGGCCAATCACCGAACGGTCAGGAGGCGAGTCAGGACGGTTATATGGATGTTCTTCCTGTTCCTTGTAGTTATGGTTTCTGACTCCGTAGGGACAAGCAGCAATACAGTATTTGCAGCCAATGCACCTGCGAAAATTCTGCACTACAATTCCATCCTCACGCAGATAAGTCGCCTTCGCCGGGCACACCTGGACACATGGTGGATTATCACAATGCATGCAAGGCATTGGTATCATTTCGATGTTCAACGACGGATATTCGCCCTCACTAGCAGCAATTACCTTGTTCCAATAAGGCGCGAGTCGCCGTATGTTCTCATAGGGCGAACCGAAAGGAACGTTATTCTCTTCCTTACAGGCAATAGTACAAGCTTGGCAGCCAGTACACTTGTCCAAGTCAATAACCATTCCCCAACGAGCCATTTATTGCCTCACGCTTTATACACTTTCACCCTGGTATTGAAAAACGTCGATTGACCGCTCAACCTGTCGTAATCCACACCTAATATAGAGTTGGGGTTTATGCCCATACCCTTAGCCCATCTTCCACATGCCCAATGTCCCTGCCCGTTGGCAATGGCAACTACCCCAGGATGTATACCCTGGAAAACACGAGCTTTGCCCTTCACCTTGCCAAACGAAGATTCAACCCACACCATATCCCCGTCTTTGATTCCCAGTCCATGCGCCGTCTCACTGTTCATCTCGACAAAATTGGACCATCCCTGACCATGAAGTACCATATAGATTTCCTGCGCCCAGGGATAGTTCTGATTGCCATTCTCAATATCCAGCAACGGGGCATAGGTTGACAGCATCAAGGGATACGTCTTTTCATCACCTAAGAATTTGGCTTCTTTATAGTGCGGTAAACAGCTTGTGCTATCTGAACTTCTAAGCACAGCTTCCATATTGGCAGAGTAGAACTCAAACTTCTTGGAAGGCGTCTTGAAAACACGGTCATATTTGTAGAATTCGTATTTCGCCCCAACCCAGACACCTTGACCCCTAAACTCATCCCACGGCATCACCGTACCAGTACGATACCGTACAAAACCCTCGGCATCATCTCCTGTACCATCGAAAGACTGCGCAACAGCACCACCCAAACGCTTAGCTAACCCAAAGATGATGTCTGCTATCGAAAGGGAATCATATAGCCGCTCCACAGCCGGTTGTTTTATCTTCATCTCAGCAAAACCAGAGCCAGGAGGGCAATGGTCATAACCCCATTCCTCCAGAAAGGTACAAGCAGGTAGCACAATATCAGCAAAAGTCGCCATTTCTGTAATTGATGGAGCCACATGGACATAGAATGGGAGCTTGGCCATAGCTTCATCCCATCGGCCAGAACCCGGTGCCAACATGTTAAAGTTGCTATTGTAACCTATAGCAACCTCAACAGGATAAGGATTGCCTTTCAATATAGAATCCGCTACCTGATTAGCAGATACGCCAGCCACCGGAACACGTCCTTCCCTGTTAGAACCGAGAGATGGTTTAGCTTTACCTGCTTTAGCAATTCTGTCTTCAGCTATCGCAGGCATTTCCCTATAGCTAGGATACTCCTGATAGATAACACCACCCGGGACATCTATGCTTCCCACCAATGCATTTAGGCAGAATATGGCAAAGCTAGCATAGGAACCATCTGGCCAACAGGTAGCGCCTCTACCTCTCCAAGCAATGGCCGGCTTGGTCTGTGCGAACTCAGCAGCTATTCGCCTTATGACATCAGCAGATACACCAGTTATCTCTGCCATCCGCTCAGGCGCGTACTGGCTTAGAACCAACTCTTTGTACTGGTCAAACCCTGATGTCCAGTTATTGACAAAGTTGGCATCGTACAGTTCCTCGCTGATTATCACATTAGCCATAGCCAAAGCCAACGCGCCGTCTGTGCCTGGTTTGATAGGTATCCACAAGTCAGCCTTGGCAGCAGTAACCGAATAGCGGGGGTCAATCACCACGACTTTAGCCCGGTTAGGCCTCTCGCGACGTATCTTACCCCACATCCTGAGATTTCGAGCAAGGGGCTTTTGAGATTCCACAACGCTGGCACCAAAGGATAGTATATAGTTGGTGCGCTCTAAATCGTAAGCACTGTGGACATAGTTCCCATCAGCCATCCACTGGCCAGACTTCTCAGCCTCGTTTCCCAGCGAATCATCGGTAACAATATTGGGAGTCCCATAAGCACCAGCAAAGCGACGAATCAAATCATCATTGCTGATGGAATTCAAACCACAAAAAACCGCAAGCTTATGTGCCTCGTCCCTGTCTCTAAGCCCCTGTAATCGCCGGTTTATCTCACCCAAAGCTTCATCCCACGATACGGGAACCCAGCCCGGGTCTACGTCTTTGCCTTTTTGTGGATTAGTCCGTTTCAGAGGAGATTTGGCTCTATCAGGGTCGTATAGCACCTGAAGGCCAACATGAGAACGAGGGCAAAGCTTACCTTCAGAGACTTTAGACAACTGGTTTTCGGCTATCCTAACTGCCCGGCCGTTGACCACTCTAACTTTGGTAGCGCAGCGCGTAGGACAGTTTAAACACGATGTAACCACCCACTTCTCAGTTACAACACCCTCTGTAGGCTCTTGTGGAGCCAGTGCAGAGGCGATGCTCGGGCGCTTGATAGCATGACCGGCGGCAATGGCTACACCCGCAGCAGCGGTAACACCAAGAAAAGCCCTCCGGCTTACTACCAAGCTTTCAGACTTCTCCTTCGCTTGCTTACTTGTCTTCCTGTCTTTTCGAGCGGGCATTTTACATAAGTTTTTCTAGCCCACCAACCCCATTACGCGTACCATCGCACCTTCCAAATTCAAAAACTGACCTTGTACTTGCCACTACGGCTGACGACCAGCCGTCCTTATACCCGGAGAGCACAAGCTTGTATATCTTACATCGTATGTAAATGACAGTCAATAGCACACATTGCCTAATCCG
>VGOO01000105.1 GCA_016875925.1 Chloroflexota bacterium | reverse complement strand
GTCAGAATTTCCGGCAGAAGTCCGGACGAAGACCATGCCTTCGGGCATGGCAAGGTAGAAGACATAGCGGCTGCTGTGGAGGCGTTGCTCATCTTTGCGGCAGCCATCTGGATTATCTATGAAGCTGTTAATAAGCTGGTCTCGCCTCATGCTATCGAGAGAGTAGGCTGGGGCGTCCTGGTCATGCTCATCTCTGCGATTGCCAACCTGGTCGTGTCCCACCTGCTGTTCAAGATAGGGAGGAAGACAGAGTCGGCAGCGCTGATAGCCGATGGCTGGCACCTGCGGACGGATGTCTATACCTCGGTGGGTGTGATGGCTGGTCTGGGCATTATCCTGATAGGTGGGCGGCTGTTACCAGGGGTTAATCTCTACTGGATCGACCCCGTAGCAGCGATTTTGGTTGCTCTGCTTATCCTGCGCGCTGCCCTGCGCTTGACCATCCACGCCATAAGGGACCTGATAGATACCAGCACATCGCCAGCAGAAAAGGCATGGATTCACGCTTATCTCAGGAGGCTGTATCCTACGGTGCTGTCATTTCATCGCCTGCGCACCCGCAAGGCGGGGCCGGAACGATTCATAGATTTCCACATGGTGGTGCATTCAGACATGACCGTGTCTGAATCTCACAAGATTGCCGATAAAATCCTGGAGGACTTCAAGGCGCAATTCCCTAACGCCGATGTTATCCTGCACATCGAGCCTTGCGATGGCAAATGCTCCCAGGCATGCGTCTCTGGCTGCCAGCTCAGCGACGAGCAAAGGGCAGCCATACACCTATCAAGGTCCCACCTGTCGTAGGGGCGATGGTTAACGGCATATCCCAAATCCTCAAGCACCAAATCTCAAATAATATCGAAATCCAAATGCTGCAAACCCAAATTTGCAGGTGATTACAGCGGTGTTCTGTGATTGATTACGGCGATTTGCTACGTGTCACCCGCCTTCGGGTCGTCCTTGGGAAGGACGGGTGACCGTATTGTCTCGTGTTTTATTGCGTGTCATTTTGGGTGTAGAACTTGCAAAGCTAGGGTAGGGTCACCTGTGGGCAGATGACACCTAGGAAAATCTGTGTTTGGTGGGTTACCTGTGGGCAGATGCCACCTAGGAAACCTAGGAAACCTCACATGCTACATGCTGGCTTGTGCTTTGAGCCAGTCGAGGGCAATGTCCAGGGCTTTAGGTTCCAGGCGGAGGCGGTGGCTGGCTTCGGGGAGAACGATTAGCTCCTTCGGTTCGCCGGCGCGTTCATACAGCTTGTAGGCGTTTTCCAGTGGTACTATGTCGTCTTTATTGCCGTGGAGCAGGAGAAGGGGGCGTGGCGCTAGCCTGTCCACCCAGCGTATCGGGGAAACCTCAGCAAAGCCTTCTAGCCATTTCTCGACCGCGGACGGGAAGGTGGGGTCCTTGATAAGCCCAATGCTGCGAAAGTGGTCAATCAGGGATTCGGCCTGTTGCTTGCCGGCGAAGAAGGTGAAGTCGGCAGGGCAGGCGAAGGTAGCCACGGCGGAAACTCTCGGGTCGTGGGCAGCCACATAGACGCTGACAGCAGCGCCGGCGCTGGAGCCGAGAAGACAGAGGCGACCCTTATCTACTTCATCCAGGTTGTGAAGCAAATCAATGGCAGCCTGCAGGTCACGTATCCAGCCTGCCATGTCAAGATTACCATCGGCTAACCCAGTCCCGCGGAAGTTGAAAATCATGGTGACAAAACCGGCATCGCAGAACCTCTGGGCTAATGCGGGATAGCCTTCTTCGGTGGGATTGTATTTGCCAGCAGGAATGCCGTGGCAGAGGCATAAAGCAGGGCTGGGCCGATTGGTTTTCGGGGAAAAGATGGCTGCCGGGAGCTTCAGCCCGTCAATTTGGATGGTGATGTCTCGTCGCTCGTTGCTGGTCATCTCGACTTCGGTGGGGTTAGGAGGATGAGGAATTCCTTATTGCCTTCGGCGCCGAGGATGGGAGAGGCTATCAGGTTGCGTGGCCGTAGCTCCTGCTCCGTAGCCCAGACGATAAACCGTCCCAATACCCGCGAATGAACTTCAGGGTCCTTGATGATGCCGCCCTTGCCCACCTCCTCCTTTTCAGCCTCGAACTGAGGCTTGAACAGGATGATGATATGTCCCGGCGGCGCAAGGTGGGGGAGAACATTGGGGATTACCTTGGTGACCGAGATGAAGGAGACGTCTATGGTTGCCAGGTTGATTTTTTCCGGCAGGTGGAAGGGGTGGTGGGCGTTGACCCTTTCCAGAACTACCACGCGCTGGTCTTGCCTTAGCTTGTAGTCGAGCTGGCCGTAGCCCACGTCCAGCGCATAGACTTTTTTAGCGCCACGCTGCAGCAAACAGTCGGTGAATCCGCCGGTGGAAGCGCCAACATCCAGCGTTATCAACCCTTTGACGTCCAGCTTGAATTGGTCGAGGGCATGTGCCAGCTTGACGCCGCCACGGCTGACGTAGGGCAGCTTTTCGGCCAGTTCGATGTTGGCGGTTTCGTCTATCATGCTGCCGGGCTTGGTAACTGGCTTGCCATTCACGGTCACCTCGCCAGCCATTATGAGGGCCTGGGCTTTGCTCTTGTTCTCAGCCAGTCCTCTGGCTACCAGCAGGCTGTCCAATCGCTGTTTTGGCATGGGGAAATTATATAACAACCCTGCGAGCCAAGCACCAAATCCCAAGCACCAAATCTGAGGAGGGTCATCCGTCCTTCCCACGAAGGACCTGTGGCCAGGAGTGACGCCTAAGATATCCTCTCTCCCCTGGCGGGAGAGAGTCAGAGTGAGGGGGCGTCCTCCCAGTTTTCACCCTCGAATTAGTGCGGGGCTCCATCCTTCTGTGGAAGGATCAGCCCCGCCCAAGCGACCATAAAGATCGCGCTACATGTAATCCCTGTCATCGCGAGTTCCGGTGCAGTCTGGACATGGCGATCTTCTTCAGGCGGAAGGAACAATGACAGTCACCCGTCCTTCTCGTGAAGGACCCGAAGGCGGGGGACACGTAGGTTAACGGGGAGATTGACACGTCGTCCTTCTGCCGAAGGACTCCTCGCAATGACTACTGACTGGAGACTGGAGACTGGAGACTGGAGACTATTGACTGCCGACTTCGTTGGTGGGTTTCACCCACCCTACGGGGCTCGGGATGCGGAACGAGAGACTAGCGACTAGCGACGAGCGGCTTATACACCTTCGAGGCGGTGGGAGACGCGGGATTCGGTGATGCCCAGGCGGGCGGCGATGGCCTTGTTGTCCAGCCCCTCGTCCTTTAACTTGAAGATGTCCCTGGTCTGCTTGCCTTTTTCCCGCTTGCGGGCAGCCAGCTCCTCTATCGTGGCAAGGTTTTCCAGGGGCATGGTCACTATCAAGCCTTCTTTTTCCATGGCGGTGATGATAGCCTCGCCCTGAGCAGTCCTGGCGACTACGGTTGACCAGCCTTCAGGGGAACCGTCGCTACCTACGGCGATGTCTGCCAGCTCGCTGCTGTAATCTTGGCAGGTCAGGCAATGCCTGGGGACGCAGCTCTTGACCTCGGTTATGGGGAAGGATAGCTTCTTGCCGCCGGTGTAGATGTTGAAATCGGAGGTGACGTTGAATTTGTCCACCTGGCTGCTGTCCAGACCTTTCTCCTTGAGCTTCTCTGATATGGCATGGACATAGTAGTTCTCGCGGCAGAAGACGCCTAGGGTGAGCTTCACCGTGGAAGCTATAGGCAAGCTCCTGTGCTTGAGATACCTGATGGCCTGGATGTGGCAGGGGGAGCCGACAACGCAGATATTGCTCAGTCCGTGGTCAACGATGGCAGCTCGTAGCTCCTTGAGCACCGGCACTACGCCGTACTTGGTGCCCGAGGCTAACAGAATATCGTCCCTGGTCCTAGCGGTGGCGGCTACTGGCATCCAGCCGTCCCTACCCACTACCAGCGCTCCGTCTATGAGTCCTTTGTTCAGGGCGTAGAGCAAGATGGCAGTAACGATACCTCCGTCCTGGCAGGCTTTGACCGTGTTCTGGTCCTTGGCCCTGGCAGCCAGGATGCGCCGGTATACTCCGATGCCTCTCTTTTCCA
>VGOO01000104.1 GCA_016875925.1 Chloroflexota bacterium | reverse complement strand
AAGGCTCGCTCTTGATGTGCTTTACCTTATCGCCAAAAGCTATATCAATACCCTCTTGGTAAGAACCTAGCCTATCAGATATTATCCTTTGTGGTAACTTGCCGGCTGTTGTTGCTGCGGATGTAAGCACGGTATAGGCATCTTCTGCAAATCTGCCAGTTGAGATATGAGAAGCTAAGAGATAACGACTGTCAATATCTATAATATCCCAGAACCAGACCTTCTTGCCTTCTATATTCACAGTGGTTTCATCTACAATCCAGGTATTGCCTACTTTTGGTTTGAATAGCCTTGATTGCCTTATAGCTTCTCTGGTAAAGCGGATAATCCACTTGTAGATTCCAGCTTCAGAGAGGTAGTTATCATGTTCTTGGTCTATATGCCGTTGAATGCTGTCAAGTGGCATTCCGCCATAGTACATGCTGAGAGCTGATGAAATCTGATTGACAGGTGTTTTCATCTTGGGCAGTGTATCAAGTGCTGTAAACTTGCGCTTGCAATCTTTGCAGTAGTAACGCTGATTACCTTTGTATGTGCCGAATTTAACAGTGTTTTCGAAATTGCAGTGTTTACAATTCGTTTTGTTCACTTAGTTTAATTTCCCTATAAAGTAAGTAATAATGCCAAATATGAAGGCTAATATAGCCCAAATTAGGGTAAGTTGTACGTTTGCACGACTTATTATTTCAATGTCTGCCACAGTCTTGCTTTCAGTGGTATTATTAACTGTAACCTGTAAATCTAGTTTATATTCATTAGAGAAAGGGAAATGTCCTAAATTTATTTCAGCCGTATGTTCTTTACTTGGAGATTTAACTATGCCACCATTTGTGTCTTCGGGTTTGTCAGTGTCCTTTTTGAGCAATATCCAGTTGTATTTCAATTCTGAGCAAGGTATTGCAGATTTAGTTGGTGTTATTTGCAACTTGTAGACAATATCAGCACCAGTGAAATATGGCACTAAAACATAGTTCCATTTTGGAATCATCAATATTTGCCTCATGCAATCACGAAGGGGTCTTACAGTAACTGTATATCCAAAATAGGTACGGTCTAATAATATTGACATGCTTCTATTCTCTAACCATGCTTTTAATGATTCTCTAATACCAGAATACAGCTTATTACGTGTTAAATCAACCATGAGTTAACTTAACCACTGTCAACATGATATATAATGAATCAAAGCTACTTCCAGCCCCCCAAGGTTCATAGCGATGACTCAACAGAAACCTTTGCTGCTTCTCTTCGACGGCAACGCCCTGGTCCACCGCGCCTTCCACGCTATACCCCCACTGACCATCACCAGGACCGGGGAAATGGTCAACGCAGTACAGGGCTTTGCCTCCACCATACTCAAGGTACTCAACGAAATCAAGCCCACGCATTGGGCCATCGCCTTCG
The DNA here is from genome assembly GCA_016875925.1 of Chloroflexota bacterium. Lineage (GTDB taxonomy): Bacteria > Chloroflexota > Dehalococcoidia > GIF9 > UBA5629 > VGOF01. The sequence goes on along the minus strand of VGOO01000104.1, from coordinate 2,783 downwards.
ACAGGCCCGGCCCTACCTTCCGGCATGAGCAGTTCCAGGACTACAAAGCGCAACGCCCCAAGGCACCTCCAGAGCTAGTCAGCCAGATGCAGCGGGCACATGAACTGGCCGATGCCTTTCATCTGCCTGCATTCGAAATAGATGGCTACGAAGCTGATGACGTGCTTGCTACCTTGAGCAAACAGGCTAGCGACCAGGGCGTGGATACCATCATCGTCACCGGTGATAACGACATCCTGCAACTGGTCTCGCCGAATATAAAAGTAATGTCACCCCGCCGGACATTCAGCGATACCGTTATCTATGACGGGGCCGCAGTACAAGAGAAATACGGTATAGCCCCCAATCAGCTTGTCTACCTCAAGGCGCTTACCGGCGACCCCTCAGACAATATCCCGGGCATCGCCGGCATTGGCGATAAGACAGCGGCCAAGCTCCTAAACAGGTTTGGCACCCTGGAAGAAATCTATGCCCACATAGATGAGGTTATCCCCGAAAAGCTGCAGAACTCACTCCGCGAGCACAAAGAACAGGTCTTGCGCAACCAGGAACTGGCTACTGTGGTCGCTGACGTTCCAGTAGCCCTGGACATGGATACCTGCAGGGTCAGTGCCTACGATAGACAGCGCGTGGTGGAGCTTTTCCGTGAGCTTGGTTTCGCCCAGTTGCTCTCCCGCCTCCCGGAGGATTTGGGAGGAGCACCAGCGCCTACCCATATTCATGCCATGACTAAAGGCGACTATCACATAGTCAGCACCGAAAAAGACCTTGATGAGCTGGTCGCGCGTTTGTCTGCTGCTAAGGAGTTCGCCGTAGATGTGGAGACTTCCAGCAAGCAGCCCATGGAGGCTGAGCTGGTCGGCATTTCCCTTGCGTCAGCCGCAGGACAAGCCTTCTACATCCCGCTCGGACACCGCAGCTTAACCAACATAACCCAGTTGCCACTATCTCATGTTATCGACAAACTCAAACCCGCGCTCGAAGACACCAAAATAGCCAAGATAGCCCAGAACGGCAAATTCGATATGACGGTGCTGGCTGAACACGGCATAAACCTCCAGAACCTGGCCTTCGATACCATGCTCGCCGCCTACTTGCTGGGGGAGAAATCGCTGGGCTTGAAAGCGCTGGCCTTCAACAAGCTGGGCATCGAGATGACTCCTATCACTGACCTCATCGGCAAAGGACCAAAGCAAATCTCCATGTCCCTGGCCCCCATAGAAGAAACGGCCGATTACGCCTGCGCCGATGCCGATGTAACGCTACGGCTCAAAGATGTCCTGGAGAATGACTTGCACCGCGAGGAGTTATGGCAGCTCTTCAACGAGGTAGAGATGCCGCTGGTGCCGGTGCTCATGGATATGGAGAGAACCGGCGTGGCGCTGGACTCCGACCTGCTCCGTGAGATGTCCCACAACCTGGGAAAGGAGATGCTCCGGTTAGAAGCAGAAATCTACAACAGCGTGGGCTATAAGTTCAACATAAACTCCTCGCAGCAGCTTTCCAGAATCCTTTACGAAGACCTCAAGCTGCCACGACCGCGAAAAACCAAGAGCGGCTATACCACAGAAGCCTCGACTCTCGAAGAACTTAAAGGAACACACCCTGCAATCGAGCTTATCCTCCAATACAGACAGCTCGCCAAGTTGAAGTCCACCTACGCCGATGCCTTCCCGGCACTGGTCAATCCCAGGACAGGCAGGCTGCACACCAGCTTCAACCAGACGGGCACCACCACCGGCAGGCTTTCCTCCAGCGAGCCGAACATGCAGAACCTGCCAGTAAGGGGCGAGTTGGGTGGCAAAATCAGGCAGGCCATCATCGCCCGGCCAGGATGGTTCCTGCTATCTGCCGATTATTCTCAAATAGACCTCAGGGCACTGGCGCACATCTCCCAGGACGAGGAGCTTGTCGCCACCTTCACCAGAGACGAGGATGTCCATACCGCCACCGCCTCACGTGTCTTCAATGTGCCGCCTGAGAATGTAACGCCCGCCATGCGCCGCGTGGCCAAGACGGTGAACTTCGGCGTCATCTACGGCATGAGTGATTACGGCCTGGAGCAGGCCACCGATTTCAGCCGCGATGAAGCTGCTCAGTTCATTGCCTCCTACTTCCAGAAATATCCCAGGGTAAAGGACTATATAGAAACCACCAAAGCCCAAGCCGGGAAGCTGGGCTATGTACAGACGGTGATGGGCAGAAGGCGCTACATCCCAGAGCTCAACTCGCCGAACCGCCAGGTCAAGGAGGCCGCCGAAAGAATGGCAATCAACATGCCGGTGCAGGGCACGTCTGCCGACATCATCAAGATAGCCATGGTCAGGCTTCACCGCCAGATGCAAAGCCGCAACCTCAAAAGCAAAATGACCTTGCAAATTCACGACGAGCTTCTCTTCGAAGTCCCGCCTGAGGAAATCGACATCATGAAGAGCCTCGTCTCAGAAATAATGCCCAATGCCCTCCAGCTTCGCGTCCCCCTCAAAATAGACATCAAGCAAGGCAAAAACTGGGCAGAGATGGAGTGAATTGCCCGAACTGCCTGAAGTCGAAACCATTAAGAACGAGCTGGCTCCGCACGTGGTGGGTCGGACGTTCACCAGCGTCACCATCTGCGATGCCAGGCCAATTAAACAGCCCGAGCCAGAGAGGTTCTGCCAAAACCTGGCAGGGCAGAGAATTGACCAGCTCGAACGCCGCGGGAAGTATCTCTTATTTCATCTCTCCAGCGGCCAGGCGCTTATCATCCACCTCAGGATGACCGGCGCTCTGCTGCTAAATCC
>VGOO01000103.1 GCA_016875925.1 Chloroflexota bacterium | reverse complement strand
ATCAAAGGCGCATACTCCACCGGTTTCGTCAACTGGAAAGGCAAGCAAAAGCATGCGTTTGAAATAGCCCTGGAGTTGGTAAAACAGAAGAAAATCCAGCTAGCGCCTCTAGCCACACACACCTTCGACCTCGATGACTACAAGAAAATGATAGAGGTCAACCTGCACAAAGGCAAACACCATGCCATGAAAACCATGGCCTCCTTCTCCTGAGTAAGGGCTGCGGTAGTGGCACGATTGGTAGCAATAACAGCATGGAACTATGGCCATACGCATTTTAGATAGGCAACTCCACCCAAGCAACTAATGAATAAGCAGCACTAGCATCTTGCCTACCCGGACATTCTGTGTTAAGTTAGTGGGCAGAAAGATTACTTCTTCCGTGAAAGGCTCTGAATCGTGCAAGTATATAGCGTAGGACATAGCAATCACACCGAAGAGGAGTTTTTGAGTTTGCTGGTCAAAGCAAAGATAGAAGTTCTTATCGATGTGCGAAGCAACCCAAACAGTCGCTGGGCCTCGTTCACAAATAAAGAGAACCTAAGGGCAATTCTAAGATCCATTCAAATCCAGTATATATACCTGGGTGACTCGTTAGGAGGTCATCCTTCTGATCCTGATAGCTATGACCCCCAAACAGGCAAGGTGGATTATCAGATACTACAAGGAAAAGAGTATTTCAAACGCGGCATCAGGCAAATTCTAGTTGAGTTGGAGAATCACCGTGTGTGCATAATGTGCGCTGAGGAAGATCCGTCTTCTTGCCATCGTAACCTCTTGGTTGCCGAGAGTTTGCGACATGAGGGTATTATCGTGCTCCATATTCGTGGTGACGGACGCATTCAAACAGATGAGGAAGTCTGGAAAGAAAGTGTGGGGGTATCTAGTGATCAATATTCGCTTCCGCTATGAGGCTCTCTGTTGACCATTTACACTATTGGTTTTACAAAAAAGTCGGCAAAGGATTTCTTCGAGGCACTGCATAACACCGGGGCTAAGCATTTGTTTGACATTCGTCTTAACAATACGTCGCAATTGGCTGGATTTACTAAGCGCGAGGACCTGAGTTATTTCCTTAAGCAGCTAGTCAATATGGAATATTACGAGGTACCAATTTTGGCACCTCATGAGTCAATGATAAGTGAGTACCGCAAGACCAAAGACTGGAAGAAATACGAGCAAGACTATATGGAACTGATTAGACAACGCCAAGTTGAAAATTCTGTTACTCGCGGGTTACTTGAAGAAGGAATTGTGCTGCTCTGCAGCGAGGCTGAACCCACTCACTGCCATCGCCGACTGGCAGCTGAGTATTTAGCAATGTGCATAAGACCTGACACTGTGGAAATAATACACCTATAAAGAAAGCCTCAATTGCTCAAGACAATAGTCATAACTGACCTCACACAGATGAGAGCTGCAGACAGGGTTTGCATAGCCGGCATTGATGAAGCTGGACACTGCATTCGCCCCGTTACCTCAGTCAAAGAAGAAGGCATTCCACAGAACTGGCTCTTTAGCGAGAAACGATTGATTGTGCGCCCCAGGGCCAAAGTTGAGTTTAACCTTCACTTGGTGGCAATTGAGCCACCACACATTGAAGATCGCGGTTTTGATCCGAATCACATCGTAGACAAGGGCCTTTGCAGCAGCACAGAGTGGGAGAATATTCTAAATGCAGATTCATACGATGAAATCGAGTGCGCATATGATGGTCGCCTTCAGAACCACAGGTGGGTCAGACCTGGCGCTCAGACCAAGTCCCTAATTACACTTTCGAAACCACAGATACAAAACATACAACTAACAGAGCACTCAATAAAACCCAGGCTGACATTTAATGATGCAAAGGGTCACTTATTTGATGATTGCCCTGTTAATGACCGAGCTTTGTGGAATTTCTGCTATTCGGCAGTCAAAAAACACAAACGGAGCCGGGAGGAAGTGGCTAGTAAAATACTCAGATCGTTTCAGAATTCAGACCGCGTATATTTTCGCTTAGGTCTAGCACGTCCTTACAGGATCTCGGAACTTCATGAACCGAGGTGCTACCTGCAGATAAATGGAGTATATACATTTCCGGACTATCTGCGCGGAAAATCTTATGCCGATTTTTGATACTCGTTACAGACTAAGGCTATCGACTACTAATAGTCGATAGGACAAAGCCCAGGGCATAAATTAAGGCTTGATCAAGCTTCCGCAATGCCTGAGATTGCTAATCGATGACTCACGTCCAAAATGGTGGACGATAGCAGAACTAGATCCACGACCTGGGTCTGCCATGGCTCTTTGCCTGACTTACAGCGCGTATATCTCGTTGCCGAAGGTGTGCACCCAGTTCTTCCTCAGCGCCTCAATCGCCTCTTTGGTCTTGTCCACGCCGATAATAACTATGGGCTGGCCGCTCTCACCTCTCCCTAAATAAGTGTAGAAGTAATGAACATTAACATGTGCCTCCCTCAGGGGTTTAAGCACCGCTTGAAGAGCACCAGGGTGGTCGGGTATTTCCACCGCTATCACGTCTGCCTCAATGATGGTATAGCCACCGCTCTTCAGGACGTTGATGGTCTTCTCGGGGCTATCCGTTACCAACCTGACGGTGCTGATATCCGAGGTATCGGCCACCGAGATAGCCCGGATATTGATGCCCTCCCTCCCCAGGCACTCGCTGACCGCCAGGAACTTGCCCGGAACATTCTCAAGTATGATAGATATCTGCTTTACGCACATAGCCAACCCCCGCTTAGTAGATTGATTATTAACCAAACTGTCATTACGAGGCACGAAGTGCCGAAGTAATCTAATGAGATTGCCACGCTTCGCTCGCAATGACCAGTGGCAAGTTGCTAAACACACCTCCGCTTGATACTCTTATGTAAACGCCCCGCTGACTTCACCAGCCCCTAGACTAAATCATATCCCGCCCTCAGTGCCCTCTCATTGATATCCAGCAGCTTCTTCTTTCCCCCCAGGGTCTGAGCCAGCGCCTCGACGATGCTTTCCAGTGAGACCACGCCGCTTTTCTTGATGAACGCCCCCAGCATGACCATGTTTGCCGACCTGGAACTGCCCAGCTCTTCGGCAATGTTGCTTGCTGGCACTTTAATAGCAGTGATATCCCCCCTGGATAGCTCCGTTTCTACCAGGGAAGAGTTGACAAAAAAGAGACCACCAGACTGGATTTGATTCTGAAACCTGAGGGCTGATGGCTGGTTCAGGGCTATGACGAAATCCGGCGAAGAAGCGACCGGTGAAGCGATTTCATCATCTGAGATTGCCACTGTGCAGTTGGCAGTCCCGCCGCGGACCTCGGCGCCATAAGCCGGCAAATAGGTGACGTTCTTGCCTTCCTGCATGGCGGCTTCCGCCAGGTTGACTCCCATGGAAAGAACTCCCTGGCCGCCAAAGCCTGCGATGATTGTCTTAACTAGCATCTTTCTTAGCCGTAGTGTCTTTGATTACTCCGGGCGGAAACTCCTTGGCCATTTCCTCATCAACCCATTGCCAGGCTTGCACCGACGTCATCTTCCAGTTGGTAGGACAGGGAGACAGTATCTCCACCATGGCAAAGCCCAGCCCATCCATCTGCACCTGAAAAGCCTTCTTAATAGCTGCCCTTGCCTTCCTGACATTGGCGGGTGAACTCAGCGCAACCCGCTCAATATAGACTGCGCCCTCAACCAGCGCCAGTATCTCGCTCATCTTTATGGGGTGTCCCTCCAGTATCTTGTCCCGACCGTAGGGCGTGGTCGTGGTCTTCATCCCTTTAAGGGTGGTCGGCGCCATCTGCCCGCCGGTCATGCCATAAACTGCGTTGTTGATGAAGATGCTGGTTATGTTCTCGCCACGGTTGGCAGCGTGAATCGTCTCCGCGGTGCCGATGCCGGCAAGGTCGCCATCTCCCTGGTAAGTGAAAGCGATAATCTCAGGGTAGGCTCGCTTGATGCCAGTGGCTACCGCCGCCCCCCTGCCATGGGCTGACTCTGCCATATCCACGTCAAAGTAGTGGTAGGCAAAGACCGAGCACCCCGGAGGCGGAACGCCAATGGTCTTGTCCTGCAAGCCCATCTCATCTATCACCTCGCAGATAAGCCGATGGACAACGGAGTGACCGCACCCCGGGCAATAGTGGAAAACTGCTCGCTTCAGAGATTTAGGCCTGGAGAATATTTTTTTCATTTCAAACCCTTCTGGT
>VGOO01000102.1 GCA_016875925.1 Chloroflexota bacterium | reverse complement strand
ATGGCGAAGCTGAACTGCACTATCGCTGGTCCATCATAGAGGACATCTACGGCGGCACCTCAGAGATACAGCGAAACATCATCGCACTTAGAGGACTAGGCCTCCCCACACGCTAAGACAGAATAAAGAGCCTTGACAAATCAGCAAAGCGAAGGAGAAAGACCATGGATTACAGCCTGAGCGAACAACAGGAAATGCTCAAGAAGTCCGCTCGCGATTTCCTATCTTCAGAATCACCTAAATCTTTGGCCCGACAAATGGCCACAGACGAGAGGGGCTTTCCTCCACAACTTTACATCAAAATGGCTAATCTCGGTTGGCTGGGTCTCAACTTCCCCGAGAAATATGGCGGCACCGGCGCTTCCTTTCTAGACCTCGTCGTGCTCCTCGAAGAGACAGGCAGAGCTTGCTTGCCTGGCCCCTTCTTTACCTCCTCAGTTCTCTCAGGAATGACCATACTCGAACTCGGTTCCGAATCTCAAAAACGAGAGCTTTTACCCGAAATCGCATCAGGTCAAATAATCGTTACCCTCGCCAATATTGAACCAGAATCTGGCTACAATCCAAATAAACTCAAGACCAAGGCAACACCCAATGGGAATAACTACTCAATCTCTGGCAACAAGATTCTAGTACCCTATGCCCACGTGGCTAACTACTGCATCTGCACCGCCCAAACTAATGCCGGAATCAGCATATCCGTGATAGATAGCAGCACTTCTGGTATCAAACTTACCCCACTTAAAACTATCGCCGCAGATAAGCAGTTCGAGATAGTATTCAACAAAGTCATGGTGCCTAAGAAAAATATCCTGGGCAAAGAAGGAGAAGGAAATGCCCAATTGCAACAAATTATGCTCAAAGCTGCCGTAGCCAAGTGTGCTGAAATGGTCGGTGGTGCTCAACAAGTCCTGGAGATGACCGTAGAATATGTTAAGGAACGCAAGCAATTCAGCGTCCCCGTAGGTTCCTTCCAGGCCATACAACACCACTGTGCTAATATGCTCACTGACATCGATACCTCGATATTTCTCACCTACCAGGCTGCCTGGAAAATCAGCGAGGGCATTCCTTTTGCCAAAGACGCCTCAATAGCCAAAGCCTGGGTAAGCGATGCTTACAAACGCGCCACCAAGCTGGGACATCAATGCATTGGTGGTGTAAGTCTGATTGAAGACCACGATATGCCATTCTTCTCCAGGCGAGCTAAAGCAGCCGAACTTATCCTAGGCGACGCCGATTACCACAGAGAGCTCATAGCCCAAGAACTAGCTCTATGACCACGGAACCCCAAGGGGCCAAAGATATAGTTTAAGACAAACAACCGCAAATGTACTAGTCCCGCATGACCGGAGACACATGGCTGAACTAGCCCATTGCAGATTGTAATATTATGACAACCTTTGTCCATAACTACGGCCAATGTTAAAATAAACAACAGCGATGCCCACACGGACAATTGATCTTCACTTGAAAAATCTTCCCGCAAAACCTGGAGTTTATATATTCAAAGACAGCCAGCACAAGGTAATTTATGTCGGTAAAGCAAACAACCTGCGAAACAGGGTACGGTCTTACTTTAGTACTGCCCCTACTTTACCATCCAAGCATCTTCGACTAGTATCCAAGATAGCAAGCATTGAGTCCATTGTCACAAATACTGAACAGGAAGCGCTTATCCTGGAATGCAACCTAATCAAAAAACACCGTCCCAGCTACAACGTTCGGCTGAAAGACGACAAGACATTCCCCTACCTGAAGATAGACCTAAACAGCGACTGGCCATGTGTCCGCATAACACGCCGTCTCCAAAAGGATGGCGCAAAATACTTCGGTCCCTTCGCCAGTGCCGGCTCTCTGCGGATGACTCTTAGATCGGTCAAGAAAATATTTCCATTCCGCTCTTGCAACAAGACTATCTCAGGAAACGAGCTAAAGCCTTGCCTTGAATATCATATAAATCGCTGCCTCGGGCCATGCATTGGTGCCGCCAGCAAAGAGGAATATAACAAGGCAATACAGCAGGTCATCATGTTTCTCGAAGGTAAACAGGAGACAGTAATTCAAGAACTCAAGCAAGCCATGGCAAAAGCTTCGCAGGAATTGAAATTTGAAAAGGCAGCACTGATACGAGACCAGATTCAGGCTATACAACAGGTAATAGAAGGTCAAAAGATCGCCATAACAGTCAGGGGTGACCAGGACATTGCTGCTCTGGCACAGATAAAAGACATCGCCTATGTTGAGATATTTTCCGTTCGCAATGGCAAACTATTGGGACGTGAGCATTTTATTTTGGAAGGCATCAGTGATGAAATGCCATCACACATAATAACCAGCTTTATCAAACAATATTACTCTGAGGCCTCGTCCATTCCTCCACTAATCTTACTGCAGCATCCTGTTGAAGAGCCAGTGGTCATCTCTCATTGGCTAAGCAAGCTGAGAGGCACACAGGTCAAACTCCGCATACCACGACAAGGGGCAAAAAAGCAACTGTTGGATATGATTGTCAAAAACGCACAACAGGGATTTGAGTTATACCAGGCAAGGCAATCGACGAACATCGCCGCTGCAATAACCCTGGAAGAACTAAAACACAGACTCAACCTGCCTAGAGCCCCATTGAGGATAGAGAGCTACGACATATCCAACATCCGGGGCAATACAGCTGTAGGTAGTATGGTTGTTTTTGAAAAGGGTGCACCAAGACGTGCCCATTACCGGCGCTTCAAGATCAAATCGATATCCGGGATTGATGACTATGCCATGATGCAAGAAATACTTAGACGTCGGTTCGAAAGATTTGCGAAAACAGAAGATAAATGGGGAATAACCCCTGACCTAGTTCTTATAGATGGGGGAAAGGGACACCTGAATGCAGCCCTGACAGTGATGAACGCAATGGGATTGAACCAAATTCCAGTTGCCAGCCTGGCTAAAGAAAACGAGGAGGTCTTTGTACCCGACAAACTAAGGCCGGTAGATATACCCCAAACCTCTGCAGCGCTGTACTTACTACAGAGAGTAAGAGACGAAGCACATCGGTTCGCCCTAGGCTACCACCAAAGGTTGCGACAAAAAGGAAGCACAGCCTCAGCACTCGACAGCATACCCGGCATAGGGCCCAAGCGTAAAAAAATGCTACTGAGGAAATTCCGCTCGGTGCAAGGTATTAAAGAGGCATCATTAGACGAACTAGCTGATACCCAAGGGATGTCCTTAAAGCTAGCAGCGAAGGTAAAGGAATACCTATGATTCATCCCACAGCAAGGCAATCATTGACAACCAATGATATAATCACACCGGGAGGAGATAAAACATGCTAGCCATGTCAAAATGGTTTCTCATCGTAGGTAGCGCGCTGCTAATCATAGACGCAATAATGATAGTAGCCAAAATCCCCAACCCAATTCCAGGCTTTCCGCTACCCTGCCCCGTAACCTGGTGCGTACTTGGCATCGGGCTTCTGCTCTTTGCTATCAGCAGCAAAACCTTCAAGAATTAATCGCAGGCGAGGCATCACGGCATATCCTGCCACCCTCTGCCTGCAATCTCAGTGACTGTCGCAGGGGCGGTCACAACCCGCCACTCAAAACCGCTATCTAACAAAAGTTCGCTTGCTCGGCCAAATTTCTGCTAGAATTGTCCCAATCTTTTTGCTGGATTCCACAGCGAGATGGCAGAGCTACAAGACGAAATTGCCCAACTCATCCGAGAATACCAGGCAAAGACTGGGAAACTGCTCACTATTGGCACCGTCGAGTCAGCAACGGGTGGCAGAGTTAGCGACAGAATCACCAATGTATCCGGCAGTTCAGACTATTACAAAGGCTCTGTCGTCGCCTACGGCAATGATGCTAAATCAAGCATAGTCGGAGTGAAAACAACAACACTCAGGAAACACGGGGCTGTCAGCCCAGAGGCTGCCATGGAAATGGCTGATGGAGGAAGGAGGCTACTGAAGGTCGATATATGTGTATCAGATACAGGAATCGCAGGGCCTACCGGCGCCACCAGGGGAAAGCCTATCGGGCTTTTCTATATAGGGCTATCCACCAAAGACAAAACTATTGCCCAAGAGCATCGTTTTCATGGCACCAGGGATAGCAATAAACACAAAGCTGCCGAGGCAACACTCCAGCTATTAAGGGATTCCCTGAAGGAATACAGCAGGGATAAATTAGCTGGCGGCTTAGACGAAAGGCACGTTGTCACCT
>VGOO01000101.1 GCA_016875925.1 Chloroflexota bacterium | reverse complement strand
CAATCCCACATGAACGCAATTCCTTTCCCCTCGTTTCTCTATAGCAGCTTGGTGAACTCATCCTCACTCAGGGCAGCCTGCTTCAGGATCCTACGCAACGTAATCTCTGGCACATCCTTGGTATGAACAGGGATGGTTACTCGCAAGTTCTTCTTCACCCTGTGTCTCAACCTGGCATGGCTGCCGCGCTGATGGTGGACGAAGAATCCTCCCTTATCGGAGGTAAGGGCATTCAGGATTTCCTTGCCCTTTAGCACGGGGAGCTTGGGCATGTTAAATCTGTACGGCTATGCGTTCAAGCGATGGTTCTTTGTCCCAGGGGATAGGTTCGTTGGCTTCCAATGCGCTTTCGAGATAGCAGCGGATGGCATCCTCTGCCATCTCGCGGGCCTCCTCAATGGTTTCCCCGAAAGTGCATATTTCGGGAATAGCCGGAATTATAACGTCGTATCCACCCTCATTTGCTGGTTCGAATATCACCGTGTAGTTATATACCTTCATATCAGGCCTTCCCTTGCTGAGTGTAATTATAGCACAGTCTGCTCCACCCATCCGTCATTGGGAATCCCAGCTTGTCGTGAAGTGGCGATGTCCCACTTGAAACCTGCAACTTGCATCTTGAATCTTGCAACTAGCTCGGCCAGTCATTCTCGAGTCCCGATGCAATCGGGACGCGGCAATCTCCCTCGTCCCGTCATTCTGAACGGAGTGAAGAATCCCTTCGTCCTTCTCGCCTCTTGCCTCCCGCCTGTTGCCTGTTGCCTATTGACTGCCGACTATCGACTTGCCTCCCGCCTGTTGTCTCCTGCCTCTGATACGAGTCCCGAGCGACAAATATATATTGGCCAAGCGGTTTCTAGCGGCAAAATGTTGGCAACATGGTGGCTATTTTCTTGCACGGAATTCCAGGACATTGAGGAGAGATAACAAAAGTCGATGAAGCGCAGCAGTAATTGATACGCCACCCAGACGCTACCTTGTGCGATCCTTTAGGACAAGTGTTACTACCTTTGGCTTATTAGGCAATCCGCATTGTTACTGAAATTGATTGTGAGCAAATCAATCAGTTGGTAATGCGAAAACCTCATCGGGCAGATCGCTGAACACTCTATTCAGATGTTTTTTATCAGTCGGCGGCTTCTTTATGGCTACACCGGATGGCATAAGCGGTTCTAAATATGAGTGCAATTCACTCAAAGCGAGGTTATTTCTTAGCTGTATGACTCGGACTTCATGTCGTGCGGCATTTCTTGGGACTTGCGACCTAGTACCTAGTATATCTACAAGCACTATGCCATTTCTTCCTACACGTCCCAATTTATCCTCTGATACTTCTTGGTTACCTTTGCCAATTAAAGCTATGTCTATTCTGATGCGGCCACGTCTGGTAATTAATTCGGCGTCTATCTCACGGTCAACTTCAAGGTCGCGACCTATATTTAACCAAAAATGTTTGCCCTCTGTTAACCCTAGAGCTTTTAATGCTGTTCGAGCTATTGCTTTTTCTAGACGCTTTCCAGCAATAGCTTTTTTTGAGCCTCGAATAGTTAAGACTGCAGCACCTGCTATCTGCAATAGCCAGATACTATCGCTTGGTGATAGAGCAACTCGTTCTAATTCTTCATTTGCTAGCTCAATTATGCTTGGCTTCCACTTCAATTGTTTGACGATTTCATCTGTTGAAACTTTAACCATTCGTTGATAGTCCTTATACATGTCTGATTTAACACCCAGATTTACTGCGGTCTTCTTAGTCAAACCAAGAAGCCACAGTTTGAGCCACTTTTCTTCCTGGGTAGATCTTCTTCTTGACAATAATTTCAGCAACTTCTCTTTCCATTCGGCACCAAATTGGATGCTGGCACGATGCGCAACATTAAGGATCCATGCTGCAAAAACAGATACCGCTTGCCTAGTGGGTTTTTCAGTCAAGTTCCTATAGTTCCTGCCTGTAAATAAAGCAAAGATAATTTCCCTGACCTCAGAAGGTGAGTAAGAAGACGCTGCTTGTTGCAGACTTTCTCTAAGCTCGGATACCTTCAAGTCAAATCTTACCTTAGTATTTGCTGGTGCCATCTGGATAACTCCTGAACTGCTGTTTGGCAGTAATTAGGTTCAATGTCAATGAGGTAAAACAACCTGCCATTATTTATCGCCGCCCGCCCTACGGTACCTATACCAGCAAATGGGTCAAGCACGATGTCACCCTTGAAAGAATAATACTTAATTAGTTTATCGATTATTTGTACGGGAAAAGTGGCTGGATGCTGCGGGTGATGGGAAGGCTTTTCATACCATAGATTGGTCACCTCATAACTATGTTCGATCTTAGATTGTTTTACAGCTTCTTGATCAGGGTGGTGTCTTATGTTCCAATCGATCAGTTTTTCTGTTTTCTTGCGATAGACAAGAAAATATTCCGTCACAGGTACTGGTTTATACTGTAGCGGATGCCGATCAGCTGCAAAACGCCGTCCCCGACCAGTGTTCCAACCAGCTCCGGCAGGTTTTGCCCAAACAATATCGTCAAGAAATTCAAATCCTATTTCTTCCAGTATGTTGTTGATATGAAAAGGTACGGGTATTCTTCTGCTTGACTTGTTCCTAGACGGTCGCCTAACTAGAACTGGTGAAGCATTAACGATTAGAAACCGGCCTTCTTTCAAAGTTCTATGACATTGCCGGAATACCTGTTTCAGAAGTGATAAATATTCCTCGTAATCAGAGTATTCACTATATTGTGGTTTTGCATTATAGTATGGTGGTGACGTTATTACGAGGCCAAAAACTTCAACTGGCAAACTACTCAATACAATTCTACCATCACCACATACGACTACTGAGTCACCGATATGAGTATAAATCGGCTCAGTCTGTAGGATGAATTGAGATGATTGGTTTTCCTCTGGTGCTAAGCGGGACAGTATTACTTCTGTCTTTGTTGCCTGTACTACCTCACCATCGCTGCATCTTATCATTAATTCCCCGACTACTCGACTTTCTTTGCTGACTAAAGCAACTCGCCAGGCTTCATATCGGTCATCTACTTCGGGTAAACCAGTGCTAAGGCAGAAACCAGATATATTCTCTTCAGCCCACTTTCTTGCTATATCTCTAGCCTTAGCCGCAGTATATACTGGCTGTCCGTTACCATTTGCATTTTTGGAAGCGAAGTGGACCGCAAGGCGATTAACGCTTCGTCTCTTCACCTCAGTCAATTCGCCATTAACTAAGTTGATATCCGGAGGACCTGAATATTGGAAGATATCCTGAATCATGTCTTTGTTCACTGATTCTCTCAATGTTGTTATCCTTTAACGGGATTATACTAGATTCCTACCCTCAAGTCATCGCTGGTCACAGATAATTTGTTTTGCAACCTTGGTAGCGAAAACAAAAAACTCTCCTTTGGTATCGTGTTAGTCGTAACAACGAATGAAACTCTTACACATATAGGGCTTGTACAGGGGCTACTCGACTACAGCTTTTGTCATTTCGTGTCCTTCTGGTTCTGGCCGATGCAATGTTTTGAGTGGAGATACCTTTATACAAAGTGCTTATCGTCACTATACCTTTTAAATTAGTCTAACACGTGCCAGTGACAACAGTATGGCAATGAATACGAGTTGCAAGATGCAGGTTGCAAGTTTCAAGATGGTTGGTCCTTCATGGGAAGGACTGGTGGGTTTGTGAACCCACCCTACGGTAGCCCCGGAAGGCGAGCGACGAGTGCCGAGCGACGAGAGACTATGAGATTGCTCACGATGGTGGGTGCACCCTCACCCTAACCCTCTCCCGTCGAGGGAGAGGGTAAAGCGGGGGATTCTTCATCCTTCAGCGGAAGGACTCAGAATGGCGGTTGAGTGGTGGTTATTTCTTGTAGATGTCACCCCGAGAGCCGATGCCATGGACTACGATCGCCTGCCGGGCAGAGTCAATTTCATAGACGACACGCATCTCGCCGATGCGCAGGCTGAATAGCCCTTCAAGGCCACCTCGAAGTCTCTTTCCTTTCAGGGGATTAGCGCTAAGCCTCCCCAGGGCAGAGATGATGCGGCGCTGCATTTTGACTGGCAGCTTTTCCAGTGTCCTGGCAGCGTCCTTGCCGAGGACGACCTTATACATCTAGCTTTGCCTTGAGTTCATCAAGAGGGACGAATTCCGCCTTTTTGCCTTCGGCCCATGCCTTGCGAGAATGCTTTATCTGCTGTGCCATCCCGGCACTGCCCAGGATTTCTGCCGTTGCTTCCCATTCTTCCCTCTCTCTGAGGTAAGATGCAAAATCAGCCAGGGCTTTGATTCTATCTTCGGAAAGGGATTTTAGCTCTTCAAGAAGCTTGCCCCG
>VGOO01000100.1 GCA_016875925.1 Chloroflexota bacterium | reverse complement strand
AGCCTATCAGCAAGGCAGCTATGGAGCACGGCCATTCCATAGTGGCACAGTCTCCCCTGGACATCAACCTGGAGAAGGAGCTGAACGTCAAGCTGCTCAAGTCAATGCCGGCAAACCGGATTGTCATCGACCCCCTGAGTTCAGCTCTGGGCTATGGCATGGAGTACAGCTTCACCATCATGGAAAGGACCAAACACATCGGTGTCATGTTCGGCGACAACACCATGCAGATGCCCATCATCGCCGACCTGGGCGCTGAGTGCTGGAAGACAAAGCAAGCCAAGGAAAGCGAGAAGCAGGGCCTTCTCTGGGAAAGCATCACTGCACTCAGCTTGCTGCTGGCCGGGGCCAATCTTCTGGTGATGAGACACCCCGAAACCTGCAAACTGATGAAAGAGGCTATCGAGGGGAAAATATAAATAATATTGGTAATTATTCCTAATAAACGTTATCATTTTATGTGGAATTAACCGCTCATTCAAGGAGGTCAAAACAATATGGCGGTAGTCGAAAAAAAGAAGCAAAAAAGTCTGAGGCGTGAAAAGGTAGAAGAGATAATCAAGGCCGATGACCAGTGGGAACCCATTGGCCACACGCCGATGCCAGAACTCCCAGATTTGAGGAACTGGGACATGCGTCTACTGAAGACGTACAAGCCCTTCTACGCTCCGATGTGCGACCTGTGCTGTTTCTGCACCTATGGCAAGTGCGACCTTACCGGTGACAAACGGGGAGCCTGTGGCATCGATATTGCCACGCAACAAGCCAGGGTTGTCCTCATGGCCTGCTGCATGGGTACTGCCTGCCACGGCGGCCATGCCCGACATGTACTGGACTATCTTATTGAGAAACGCGGCAAAGACTTCAAGATCAACCTGGGCGACAACGTGCTGGTAGAGGCACCGCACTGCAGGTTAGTCTTGGGGCTGAAGCCGGAGACTCTGGGCGACCTGGAAAAAGCCATCGAATATGTGGAAAACCAACTCATTCACTGCGTCTCGGCGCTGCACACCGGCCAGGAAGGGTCAGCGCTGGACTTCGAATCCAAAGCAATGCATATCTCCATGCTTGACCATGTTGCCCTGGAAGTCGGCGACATCGCCGAGATAGTGGGCTTCGGCTATCCTACCTCAGTGGCCGATACGCCGCTGGTAGAGCTAGGCTGGGGCGCTGTGGACAGGACCAAGCCTGTCATTCTCCTAATCGGACACAACCCGGTGACTGCCATCCCCATTGTCGATTACCTGAACCAGAACGGCTTGCAGGACAAGGTTGAAGTCGCTGGTATCTGCTGCACCGCCCAGGAAGTTGTGAGATACAGCTCCAGAGCCAAGGTAGTTGGCCCGCTGTCCCGTCAGCTCTTCTTTGTGCGCACAGGGATTGCCGATGTCATCGTCACCGATGAGCAATGCGTCAGGACTGACCTGCCTATAGAAGCTCCCAAGGTGGGCACGGCATTAATAGCCACCAATGATAAGATTTGCTACGGATTTGAGGATGTCAGCAAACAAGATGCAGACAAGGTAGTTAAAGATATGGTCGGCGGCAAGCAGGTCTTGATACTTGACCCGGACAAGGCTGCCGAGGTGGCTGTCAAGATAGCCCTGGAATTGGCGCCGAAGAGGAACAAGGTACTGGTCAAAGCCGAAGAGGTTCCTGGCATGGCCAAGGACCACAAGCTGTGCAATATGTGCAGCCAGGTCTGTCCCAACCTGCTTCCCGTGGGCGATGCCATCGAGGCCGCCAAGAATGGCAACTTACAACCGCTAACAGATGTATTCAACCGCTGCATCGGCTGTGGCAAGTGCGACCAGGAGTGCCCGCGCCACGTGCCCATAATCAGGATGATGCAGGCTGCTGCCAGTTGGGAGAGCTGGAAGATGCGGGTAGGCCGCGGTCCTATCATGGATACCGAAATCAGAAAAGTAGGCGCTCCCATCGTACTGGGCACCATCCCCGGCATCGTCGCCATCGTTGGCTGCTCCAACTTCCCCGAGGAGATCGACGAGATTGCTGATATAGCTGAGGAGTTTGCCAAGAGGAAATTCATTGTAGTTCTAAGCGGCTGTTCTGCTATGGCGGCGGGCATGAAGAAAGACAAAGAGGGCAAGACAATCTACGAGAAATACCCGCCTGATTTCGACGCCGGCGGCGTGCTCAACGTAGGCTCCTGTGTGGCTAATTCCCACATCACCGGCGCCGCCATCAAAGTAGCCAACATCTTCGCCACGCTGCCGCTGAGGGGCAACTACGAAGTAATCGCCGACTACAACTTGAACCGTGTCGGAGCCTGCGGCTTGGCCTGGGGTGCTTATTCCCAGAAAGCAGCTTCTATCGCCACCGGTTGCAACAGGTTGGGAATCCCGGTAGTGCTCGGCCCCCATTCTGCCAAGTACCGCCGACTGTACATAAGCAACAAGGAAGAGGACGATTGGACAGTGATGGACGGCAGGGAGAAGAAACTGGTTAACACCGAGGAACCTTCGCCAGAGCACCTGATAACAGTGGTAGAGTCCAAGGAAAGGGCGATGATTACCATCGCCAAGCTCTGTATCCGGAAGAACGATACTGCTCAGGGCAGGCAGCTCAAGCTCACCCACTATATCTCGCTGTATAAGCAGTACATGGGCACCCTGCCAGAGGACCTGCACCTGTATATCAGGAAGACCACCGACATACCTATCTTCTACAAGAAAGAAATCATGCCTTACCTGGAGAAGGTGGGTTGGAAGGAGAAGCCGGTATTGACGCTGCCCACCTTGATCGGCACCTACACTTCGGAAGTGCCTGTAGATGCCGTGGTGCACTAGGCAGGAATGGCAAAAAGGGATTAAAAGGAGGCAACCATGACTATAACCTTACCCTACCATCGAGTAAATGTGTTGACTGGCACCAAGGCAGCCAGGATTATCGAGGATGCCGAAGAGTACGCCATGCTGGTCAAGAAAGCTAAGCGACCCCTCCTCGTCCTCGGCCCCAAGATACTGACCAAGCCTGTGGAGGGAAAACCCCTCTTTGAGTACGCCGTGGAGATAGCCAAAACGCTGGACATCCCCATCTGCGCCACTGCCCACACCAAGAAGAAACTGGTGGAGCTGGGCGTGGAGCCAGCCAGCACCTATGACATTATAGAGATATTGAACCACCTGAAAGACCCGGCATGGAAGGGAGTTAAGAAAGAGGGCAACCATGACCTGGTCATGTTCCTGGGCTTCAGGACTGACCTGGGTGAGCAGGGCCTGTCCACGCTGAAGCATTTTGCATCACATCTCAAAACCATGACCCTGTGCCCCTATTTCTACCCTAATGCCAGCTATTCTCTACCCAATTTCAGAAAAGACTCTCAGTGGAAAGAGTTCTTGGATAACTTCATTGCCAATCTAAAGAAGAAGGAGGCATAGCATAACATGGCAGGAATTTTCCCAGTTGATGTTGGACCTCAGTACGAGGGCGAAGTAATCAGAAAAGGCGACATGCATGTCGAATTTGGCGGCCCGGCAGCCAAGTTCAAGTTCGAGTTGGCCACCTTGAAGGATGTCGGCGAAGTCGAAGACCAGAAAATAACCATCATCGGCCCGGACATGGGCGAGATGACGGAAGGCAGCAGCCATCCTCTGGCTTTGATGATTGACGTCGCCGGCGTCAAGCTGGAGAAGGACATGGAGCCGGTATTTGAGCGCCGCATCCACCTCTATGCCAACTATATAGAGGGCCTGTACCACATGAACCAGAGAGATGAAATCTGGATCAGGATCAGCAAGGACGCATACAAGAAAGGCCTCAACTCGCTGGAAGCAGTAGGCCAGATATTGATGTTCCTCTATACCTCGGAACTGGATGTCATCGAGAAGATATCCATTACTTTCGTCACCGACCCCAAGAAGGTCGAAGAGCTGTATCCCAAGGCCAAGGAAGTGTATAAGGCCAGGGATGAGAGGACTCGCGGCTTGAAAGACGAGGATGTCCAGGAGTTCTATAGCTGCGCCCTGTGTCAGAGCTTTGCCCCTACCCACATCTGCATCGCTACCCCGGAGAGAATAGCCAACTGCGGCGCTATTAGCTGGTTTGACGGACGGGCTGCCTTTAAGCTCGACCCCGAGGGCCCGGTGCAGGAGGTCAAGAAGGGCGAATGTCTTGACCCCATCAGGGGTGAATACAGCGGCACCAACCAGCTCGGGCAGGTGAAATCCATGGGTGCCTACGACCGCGTCTATCTCCACAGTGCCTTCGAGCACCCGCACACCTCGTGTGGCTGCTTCCAGGCCATCTGGTTCTACATACCGGAAGTCGATGCTTTTGGCGTGGTGCACCGCGACTTTGCCGGCCCAACGGTTGCCGGAGTGCCTTTTTCTACCA
>VGOO01000099.1 GCA_016875925.1 Chloroflexota bacterium | reverse complement strand
CAATGTTATCCCCTGGGGCATGCCTATAGTATTAGCTATTTATTTTATTGGGCTTAGCGCTGGCTCGCTGATACTTTCGTCTTTGACTTATGTTTTCGGCAAAGTAGAGTATAAGCCGATTGCCAGGATGGCTGTGTTTCTGGCAATCGTTTTGATTTTCGGTGCCATGATATCTATCGCAGTGGACCTTGGTAGACCGGAGAAATTCTGGCGATTATTCATGTTCTTTTATCTTAACAACATGACTTCTATGTTCGCCATAAACGGCATTCTATATGGTGGATATTTCGTTATCAGTATCCTCTATTTTGGCGTTATCCTGGCGCAGCAGCAGATGCTTACCAGGATAATGGGGATTATAGCTGTCTGCTGGGCGGTACTGGTGCATATGGGTACCGGAGCCATATTTGGTTTTGTTGAGGCCAGGGAAGCCTGGTTTTCACCGATAAAGCCTCTGGAGTTTTTGTCTGCTGCGTTGACCTCGGGCATGGCATTGCTCATAGTGGTTACCATCGCCACTTTCAAACTTAGCGGCAGGGATATCAAGAAAGAGATTATCAGCTCTTTGGCGAGGATGCTCGTGGTATTCATCATTATCTTGTTCGTCTTGATTGCTGTAGATAAATTGACTCATCTCTACGCTCCGGCTCGGGGAGCTGCCTTGTATATGCTGGCAGGACCATATAGCTGGATATTCTGGTTTTTGCAGATAGGCCTGGTGGTTGTGATTCCGTTGGTAATTCTGTGCAACCCCCGTTGGCGGAACAGCATTGGCGCCATAGTCCTTGCCTCGTTATCAGTAGTAATAGGCGTGTTCTTCGAGCGGTACTATCTGGTGATTCCATGTGCGGCTTATCCCATGGCTTTCTATCCGGGCAAGGTTGAAGGTGTCTATGGTGCGGTGGGGTATTTCCCGCTGTCAATAGCTGAATTTGGACTATCTATCGGCATATTTGCAATGCTGGCGCTTATGTTTATTCTGGGCTTGCGGTATTTAGACACGTTGCCGCCGGTAGAGGCTAAAGAGCCAGCAACTGCTTCTTTGGAAGGTCCTGCCGCGGCTAGTGAGCAGACGTCCGTGGCTTAAAGCCCTGCCTGGGCTATAGTGAGTTTAAAGGGTATTTAATTGAATTGGCGAATCTACCAGCCCCATCAGTTGTCTTATGTGTATGCCATGGCCGTATAGCCAATAAATTGCCTTTGGCTTACGTAAGCCAGTTTCTGAAGGGAATCGTTCCTGGCCTGCAGGTCGTAATCAGCGATGACCTCTGCCAACCGCAAACTCTTCAAGGTCTTAAGAAGCAATTTGACTCCAAGCTGTTGATTCTAGGTGCTTGTTCTCAGGTCAGGCAGGCTCCCTATTTGTGGGGGGAAGTGGACGATGCTGCTAGCTGTTATTACCCCATGGTTATAGTTGATTTGTTGGCTGAAGCGTCTGCAACTTTTGGCGGAGACGTTGCAATTGAAAGGGCAAAGCTGTTGCTGTTGTCGCAGGTGAAACGCATGGGTGCCTTTGATGGAATTCGGCAAGATAATCTGAAAGTGCGCCTTTCGATTCCGCGCTATAAAGTTTCGCGGCGGCAGTTCCTGACAGCAGCTTTACCGCGATACGAAATAGTGCCTTGTATCGACAGTTCAAAGTGCCGCGGTGTGGACAAATGTGGGCTGTGTCAAGGCATCTGTACAGCTAATGCTATCACTTTTGCGCAGGATATGGTTGTTATCGACGTGGACAAGTGTTCGGGGTGTGGTGCTTGCATAGCCTCTTGTCCGCATACCGCTGTGTATTATCCAACCTTTTCGGTTGAAGCGTTGGATAATATGCTCGCTGGGTTGCTGTTTGACCAGGGTATTGACTTAGAGCCACGAATGATTGCCTTTACGTGTGAAAGCTGTTCATCCGCGCTAGATGGTGATGATAGTAATATTATTACTTATCCTGCTAGTGTTTTGCCATTTAAGGTTCCTTGTCTGGCTATGGTGTCTCCCTGGCTAATGTTACGGGCTTTTGATATGGGGTGCCAGGGGCTGATGCTGATTTCTGGAGAGGAGAAGTGTCAACGAGGGGCTCGGAATGTTATTTGGGAAGCGAGCATCGAATTTGTGAAAGCCGTGCTTGACAGTTGGAAAGTTGGTCCTGAGCGTGTGGGATTGTTTTGTGTTTCAAGGGGGA
Organism: Chloroflexota bacterium; assembly: GCA_016875925.1. Classification (GTDB taxonomy): domain Bacteria; phylum Chloroflexota; class Dehalococcoidia; order GIF9; family UBA5629; genus VGOF01. The sequence continues at coordinate 2,361 of VGOO01000099.1, read as the reverse complement.
ATGGTAAAGAGGTGTTAGAGGGGTTGGCAAAACTTGCTGAGGAAATTGCTCGGCAAGGCCAAACACAATTCAGGACAGCCCAGCCGCCTCAACCTCTTGGGGGTGCTCTAGGGCTGTCAGCGTTGGTAAAAGGGATGGGGTGTAAAATTGGTGGCTCTTTATCTGGGATCGTATCTGCTGGTGCTGTGCCCTTCGGTAAGTTATATTTGGATGGCTCCAAATGCACAGGTTGTGGCCTCTGTGTTGCCGGTTGTCCTACGAATGCACTAACTATGGTGACTGGTAAGGATGGGGCTAGTTATCAGTTGCTGTTCAAGCATAGTGCTTGCGTGGGCTGCGGCAAGTGTGTGGGTGCCTGTCCTGAAAGTTGCCTGCAATTGCAGCGTATTCTGGAACTGGATAAAATTTGCACCGGTGCGTCCGAACTTTTCAGGGATGACATGCTCAGTTGCAGTCGTTGCGGTGAACCGGTGGCGCCGATGTCTATGATGGTTCATGTGAAGGACAAGATTCAGGATTTGAGCAGTGTACTTCTGGGACAGCTTGAGCTCTGTGTCAGGTGCAAGGCGGAGACTCAGTGCTATAGGGTTGGTAACAATGGGATTGTCCCACTTTCTGATTTGGGAGTGGCAGATTTAACTCATGACCAAGCTGGTCAGGATAGGAGCGAATGATGGAAGCATTACTTAGGCCGATGGCCGTGTTCATCGAGGTATTGCTATTAGCAGCAGTGTTCTACTGCATACTCGCTGGGGTGCGGCTTCTGTTATTTGACCTGGGTATAACGCGGAAGTATTCGAACATCATCACGCTAATGCTTCTTGCGGTGGGGGCTATGGTGGTGGTCTTTCTGTCATCGCATCTGAGCGCGTTTTACCCGGAAATCTAGATGGTGGGTCATGGTCGTTTTGAAGCAATGGCGAGACTCTGAAATAAGGGGGCTGCTTTGAATTCTGCAAGAGAGCTATTCTGGACACAACAAGAAATATATATCCTTAAAGTTTTTTTGCCCATAATCATCGGTGTTTTGCTTTTTTCCAGCGTGCTGGTGTTACTCTTCGTGCTTGGTTTCTTCAAGCGCTATCTCTTGTGGCGTAGAGGGCACAAAGAGAATCGCTTTGACCGCTTAGTCACCAGGCTAAATACCACCCTGGCGGTAGCCTTTGCCCACTACCGCGTTTTCAAAGAAGCCTACCCCGGTATAATGCATTTCCTGATTGTCTGGGGTGCCATCTTTCTGGTAGTAGGCAAGATAGTCAGGCTTTTTTCCTACGTGGTGGGCCTGACTATACCACCGCAAGTTGTATTTCTGTATGCCTCCTTTGTCTCCGAAATTGGTGGCTTGATGATTATCATAGGCGGCATTATCGCCATTATACGCCGCTACATTGTCAAGCCCTCGCGGTTGGATAATAAGCCAGACGATGCGCTCGTTTTCCTCTGGGTATTCGTTGTCCTGGTTACGGGGTACTTGACCAAAGGCTACCGCATTGCTGCGAGCGACGTAGGCTCGCCGACAGACTGGTTTCTATGGTCGCCTGTGGGATATTACTTGTCGAAGATATTACCTACCTTCCTCACCGAGCATAAAAACGAGATACTGGTCTGGCATCGGGCTATCATCCATGCTGTGCCGGCGTTTGTGTTGCTGGCTTATGTTTTCATCAGCCGGACACGCTTGCAGCATATATGGCTATCACCGTTGAATGTCTTTTTCCGCTCGCTGAAGTCTAAGGGGGCACTGGAGCCGATTGACCTGGAGACTGCTGAATCCTGGGGTGCTGCCAAGATTGAGGATTTTACCTGGAAGCAGCTTTTGGACCTTGATGCATGCACCCGATGCGGTCGTTGCCAGGATAGCTGCCCGGCTTACCTGAGCGGCAAGAAGCTTTCGCCGAAGAAGTTAGTGCTTGACCTCAAGGACAACTTGTATGAGGTGTTTCCTATACCATTTGTGCTCAAACCCAAGGAGCCTCGTCGTGATATGCTCACCGAGGTTATCACCGAAGAAGTGATATGGGACTGCACTACTTGTCGTGCTTGCATGGAAGCTTGCCCGGTCTATATCGAGCATATCAATAAGGTTGTTGACATGCGCCGTAACCTGGTGCTGGAGAAAGCCAGCATTCCAGAGACGGGCGAGGCTGCCTTGAAGTGTATTGAGGCCAGGGGACATAGTTGCAGGGGTACTACCCTCACCAGGACTGACTGGGCCAGCGGACTTGACATAAAGCCCCTATCTGAGGATAGCAATGTTGACCTGGTGTATTTTGTAGGTTGTGCGGCGTCTCTTGAAGAACGAAGCACCAAGATTGCTATAGCATTTGCCAAGATACTAAAGGCTGCAGGCGTCAAGGTGGG
>VGOO01000098.1 GCA_016875925.1 Chloroflexota bacterium | reverse complement strand
CACTAACGGCTATTCGCTGGCGCGGAAGGTCTTCGGCATCAAGAATGACCCCAAGCCACTGCGCGCCTTCTACCCTGAACTGGGACGGAAACTGGGCGAAGAATTACTTGAGCCGCACCGTTGCTACTACTCCGAGCTTAAGCCACTGTTGCCCAAAATCAAGGGGCTGGCGCACATCACCGGTGGCGGCTTTGAGGGTAATATCCCCAGGATACTGCCCAAAGGACTTGCCGCTCACATCAATAAGGATGCCTGGCAGGTGACACCTATCTTCAAGCTCATCCAGGAGAAGAGCAAGGTGACAGAGACAGAGATGTACCAGGTGTTCAATATGGGCATCGGCATGGTCGTCATCTGCGCACCAGAGCAAGAAAAATCGGTCAGAGGTGCCTTGGCGGGGGGCAGGGTGATTGGTAAAGTTGTCCCAGCCACCACTGCGGGCAAAGTAATACTATCATAGGGAGGTCACATGCGCGCTATTGTCAGTGTTTCCGACAAGGGAGGTCTGGTGGACTTCGCCCGCCAGTTGAACGAGCTGGGCATGGATATCTACAGCACCGGCGGCACCAAGAAATCGCTGGTGGATAGCAACATCAAGGTCCATAGCGTCTCCGAGCTTACAGGCTTCCCCGAAATCCTAGATGGTCGGGTGAAGACGCTTCATCCAGCCGTCCACGGCGGCATCCTGGCCCGCCGGGATATCCCCAAGCACCTCGAGGAGCTAGCCAGGAATAAGATTGAGGCCATCGACATGGTAGTCGTCAATCTCTATCCCTTCGTCCAGACCGTGGCCAAGCCGGACGTCACACTCCAGGATGCACTGGAAAATATAGACATCGGCGGCCCCACCATGATTCGCGCAGCGGCCAAGAACTTCCCCTCAGTCCTGGTGGTTGTCGACCCACAGGACTACGACATGGTGATAGAGAAGCTGCGCAAAGGCAAGGTTGACTTGAGAGAACGTCAAAGGCTGGCTGAGAAAGCCTTCCAGCACGTAGCAATGTACGATACCGCCATATCGCAGTATCTCAGGGGAGACGCTGCCTTCCCCACTGACATGACCGTAGCACTGAAAAAAGCCATGGATTTACGCTATGGCGAGAACCCACACCAGCGGGCTGGGCTCTATGTGGAGCAAACCGCCGGACAGTCGCCCTGGGGCATAGTAACACTGAAGCATCTGCACGGCCCTGAGCTTTCCTTTAACAACTTCCTCGACCTGGAGGCTGCATGGAACTCCGCCAACGATTTCGAAGAGCCAACCATCTCCATCATCAAGCACACCAACCCCTGTGGTTTGTCCAGCCACAATGACCTGGCCGAGGCCTACCGTAGGGCACTGAGCGGCGACCCTGTAGCCGCCTTCGGCGGCATTGTGGGCAGCAATCGCCCTATTGACATGGCCACTGCTACCGAGATAGATAAGACTCACTACGACTGCATCATCGCCCCAGCCTACGACGACAAAGCGCTGGAGATGTTCAAGAAAAAGAAGAACATGCGCATCGATTCTATGCCGCCGCAGGCTCGTTCGGCTCCAGCCAGAATCCTGGACTTCCGCCGTGTTACCGGCGGCTTCCTGGTACAGGACAACGACTTCTACACCGAAGGCGAGTTTAAGCCTCGCACCGTCTCCAAGCGCCGACCCACGGACGCCGAGATGTCAGACATGTTCTTCGCCTGGAGATGCATTAAGCATATCAAGTCCAACGCCATCGCTGTGGCCAAGAACAAGACCCTCCTGGGTATGGGCGCCGGCCAGCCCAGCCGCGTCATCAGTGCCGAGATAGCCCTGAAGAAGGCTGGCGACAGGTCAAAAGACAGCTTAATGGCCTCTGACGCCATGATACCGTTCCCGGATGTGATTGAAGTCGCTGCAAAAGGCGGATGTGCTGGTATAATTCAGACAGGTGGTTCTATCAGAGATGAAGAGGTGATTGCCACGGCTGACAAGTATAATATGGTCATGGTGCTCACCGGCATCCGCCACTTCAGGCATTAGTCTGAATCCGCCTATTTCCTCGCCCCTTGCGGGAGAGGAACAAGGTGAGGGGTAGCAAAGTCTCTTGCAGAGTCCGGAGGCAAAGATGATGATAATAAGCAAAGATAGCATCACCGCCACCAGAAAGAAGCTCAATGACCCTAAGAAAAAGGGCGAGGTCATCGACGAGGTCAAGAAGATGATAGAGATTAAAAGCGCCCTGCAGTGGCGCTCTGATGCTATAGCCCCATGCTGCGGTTCCTTAAGCGGTTATACTTGCCAGCTCGGCAACGAAATAGAGCTGCTGAGCGACGTGCTCAAGGCGGTAGAAAGAGGAGACATGCCCAGAGCTAGCGACCTCCTGGAAACGTACGCTAAGATTGTAGGGGAAAACCAGGAGCGCGAGCCTGTAGAACCCAAGTTTAGCTAACCAATCGTCGCTCGTTGCTCGGCACTCGTCGCTTGTTCCTGTTGCCTTACGCCTGTTGTCTCTTGCAACTTGAATCTTGCATCTAGTATCTTAGTGTCATGAACCAGCTATTGCTCGGTCTACTCGCCATCTTTATTGGCTACTTGCTCGGCTCTATCCCTTTTGCCTACATCGTCACCAAGCTCAAAAAAGGCGTTGACATACGCCAGGTCGATCCCACCCATAATGTCGGTGCTGCCAGTGTTATGCGGCAAGTGGGCAAGCGGGAGGGCATCATCGCAGGCGCTGGCGATGCCGCCAAAGGCGCCGCCGCAGTGCTTATCGCCATTACCTTTCAATTATCTGAGCCGTGGGTACTGGCGGCAGGCTTCGCCGCTGTTATCGGACATAGCTTCCCAATATATATTCGCTTCAGGGGTGGCCAGGGCATGGCCACACTCGTTGGAATCTACTTCGTGCTGTCCCCCTGGGCAGCACTGACCTTCCTGGCTCTCATGGGAATCGTCCTGCTCTTCCTACGCAACATCTTTCTCTCGCTGGTAGTACCAGGCCCCACCACGCCTCTGTTCGTCTGGCTCTACGGCGGTTCAGTGTTGCTCATAGCTTTCTCGCTGTTCATAGTGGTCTACATGGTCTGGCGCAACTACCATGGCCTCGTCCAATTCAAAGAAACCAAGCTAACCAATCCACTTAGTCGCCACAAAGACAAGTAGCCCGAGACTTCAGTCGATAGTCGACAGTTAATAGTCGGCAGCCCACACTTTGTGGAGAGTCCACAGACTTAGAGTGTATGACCTCTCAATCTTGACGTCAGAACGACCTATCAGTATACTCGCTGACAGCCAGGAGAAGGGCCATCACTGTGGGGACCATATTCGTCATGACATCGTGGCATTGGCCCTGTCCATTGGCATTGGCTGGATTTAGCCGCCTAGAGAGTCATGGCGCACAGAAATTGAACCCAAAAGCGAGGTATTGACAGATGAAAATAGCGGTCTTGAGCGGCAGCCCCAAGGGCGACCTCAGCGTTACCCTGCAATATGTCAGGTTCATACAGAAGAAACTCCCCCAGCATCAGTTGAAAGTCCACCACGTCTCCCATGATATCCAGAAGCTGGAAAAGGATGGGCAGGCTTTTGCCAATGTGATAAAAGACATCGAGGCATCTGACGGCGTCCTCTGGGCATTCCCACTATACGTTTTCCTGGTGCCGTCGCAGTATAAGCGGTTCATCGAGCTTATCTGGGAAAGGGGAGCGCAGGGCGCTTTCAAAAACAAATACACCGCTGTCCTGAGCACGTCCATTCACTTCTTCGACCATACTGCTCACAACTATATGCGCGCCATCTGCGATGACCTGGATATGAAATTCGTGGATTCTTTTTCCGCGGACATGGATGACCTGTTCCTGGATGAGATGAGAAACAGGCTGCTCATCTTCGCCCAGGGCCTCTTCGAGGCCATTGAAAAGAAACTGCCCACCTCGAAAGCATATTCACCATTGACTTATAGCAAATTCCGCTACGCCCCAGGCAAAGCCAAGGACAAGGTCGACACGCGTGGGATGAAGGTGCTGGTGCTGACTGACTCCCAGGACAAGGACTCAAATCTGGCCAGAATGGTGAAAAGATTCCAAGAGTCCTTTGCCCAGCCCATCGAGGTGGTCAACCTCTACGATATCAATATCAGGGGCGGATGCTTGGGGTGCGTACAGTGTGGCTTCGATAATATCTGCGTCTATGAAGGCAAAGACGGATATATCGACTTCTTCAACAACAAGGTGCGGCATGCGGACATAACCATATATGCTAGCACCATCAAGGACAGGTTCATGTCCGCCAGGATGAAAATGTCCTGGGACAGGGGATTTTTCAACGGACACGTCCCGGCCCACATGGGCAAACAGATGGGTTTCATCGTCTCGGGGCCCTTGAGCCAGATACCTAACCTGAGACAAATAATGGATGCCTGGGCTGAAATGTCACTAGGCAACCTCGCAGGTGTCGTCTCCGACGAGTGCCAGGAATCAGCCCAACTGGATGCCCTGCTGCAAAATATGGCAACCAGGTGCATCGAATATTCTACACAAGTATATATCAGGCCCAAGACCTTCCTCGGTGTAGGCGGCTACAAGCTCTTCAGAGACGCCATCTGGGCCAGGCTGCGTTTCCCCTTC
>VGOO01000097.1 GCA_016875925.1 Chloroflexota bacterium | reverse complement strand
TGGCAATGTTTTGCTCAGCAGTTGTCTGGAATTGTATTTCATAGCCGGCCCGTCTGGCTGGGTCACCGCAGCATGGTTCCTCTTCACCAAGTATGCCGAAATCAATGCCGGCAGCTTTTAGTACCTTTACTAGCGATAGCGTGACTTCAACGTTGCGGTCACAAAGGGCGCCGGTGCAACCGACCCATAGGAGCATATCAACATTGCTATTTTCAGCCAGTGTCTTTAGTTCCAGACCAGTCGTCCAATCTCCCCTAAGGCGCAACGATTGGGCTCCTACCCAAGGATGTCCCCTGCTCTGCATATTTCGCAGCATGAGCTGGACATTCTCTGGCATTTTGCTTTGCATCATAACCACATTTCGCCTGAGGTCAAGAATCTTGACGATATGCTCCAGGAAAACGGGACAGGCCTCCTGGCAAGCGGCGCAAGTCGTGCAAGCCCAGAACTCGTCTTCAGTTACGGCACCACCGACCAGAGGCGGCTGGCCTCCACTGTCACCAGCCTTGAATTGCGATGTTTTTAGCCACTGGGCTTTGAGGTCTTGTGTTAGCTTGCGTGGTGATAGTGGTTTCTCACTTAGGTATGCAGGGCAAGCGTCCTGGCAGCGGCCACAGTTGGTACAAGCATCGAGATCGAGTAGCTGTTTCCAGGTGAAATCTTTGATTTCTCCCACGCCCAGGGTCTCTGCAGTCTCGATGTTGATAGGTGCAGGTACGCCGACTGGTCCTGTGTTTCGAAAGAAGGCATTTAGCGGTGATATGATAATGTGCTGAAGCTTTGAGTACGAGAGGGCTACATATATAATCGCAGCATCGACCAAGATAGCGTGAAACCACCAAAGCCACCGGTGCAAGATGAGTGAACTGTTCTCATCTAATCCTGCGAATGCCTTGGCGAAGACATAGCCACCAGGTGACCAAACGGCCCACTCAGGATGGATTTCCAATTCTGTAACAGCTATCCTTAATCCTTCGATAATATAGCCGGTGATGATTACAACTGCGATTAGTGAGAGAATAATTCCGTCATCGAGAATCGTGTTCAGCCTATCTGGTTTCTGGACATATCGACGGTAAATAGCTATGAAAACGCCAATAAGCACTAGAATGCCAGAGATGTCAACTATGAAGGAAAACCAGAGGTAGATATTGCCCTCTAAGTGTATGTTGAGATAGTGTGTTGTGGCATCGACTGCAGCGGCAAGAAGTAGCACCAAGCAGCCCCAAAAGATTAGAAGATGCATGATACCCGGATAAGGCTCCTTGAGGAATCGTCGGTGACCTAATCCGTCGGCTAATCCAGTGATGATGAATGCCCATACTCGCTTGGCTATGTTTTTGGAACGGTCATCAGCTTTTCCGATATGCCATAACTTGTAGTGTTTGTATATGGCATAGGCAACGAAGGCTACCGCGATGGCAGACAATATGTACATTATGTACTCGTGAGTGATGTTCCAGAATATTTCTCTATGAGCCAAGACGGCCTCCTTTGCTAGTGGTACTGAGAGCAGGTATTGGTTCCAAGGGCGTTGGTTTATTATACAAAAGCCGGAGTGCCCAAAGATTCTCGGCCGATGATAAGCTTCTGAATCTCGCCGGTTCCCTCGTAGAGACAAAGGCCCATGGCATCACGGTAATACCGCTCTACCGGGTATTCATTGGAGTATCCATAGCCACCGTGAACCTTGATGGCCTTAATAGCGCCCCTAACGGCTACCTCGGCAGCGTAATACTTGGCCATGCAAGCCTCTCTGGTAAAGGGTTCTCCCTTATCTTTCAGGTGTGCTGTCCGGTGCACCAAGAACCTGGCTGCCTCAGTCTCAACAATGGTCTCTACGATCATTTCCTGAACGAGTTGAAAATTAGCTATAGCCTTGCCAAATTGTATCCGCTCTTGAGCGTATTTGGTGCCAGCATCGATGCTAGCTTGTGCTATTCCCACGCAAGCAGCTCCAGTACTCATACGCCCGTTGTCCAGTGCATACATGCCTACCTTGAAACCATCGCCTATTTGCCCAATCATGTTTTCGGCAGGCACACGGCAGTCTTGGAACATGAGCTCGGCAGTGTTTGACGATTTCAGACCCAGTTTGCCATGGATGTCCTTGCTAGAGAAGCCGGGCATATTGCGTTCTACCAAGAAGGCGGCAATACCTCGGTGTTTCTTCGATTTGTCGGTCTGTGCAAGCACCAGTGCGATATCTGCTATGCCACCATTGGAGATCCACATCTTGTTGCCGTTAAGCACCCAGCAGTCTCCGCTTTGCGTTGCCATTGTCTCTATGCTCGCAGAGTCGCTGCCAACGTTGGGTTCTGTCATGCCAAAGCATCCTAGCAATTCTCCCTTGGTCGTCTTTGGGAGATATTTCTGCTTAAGTGTGTCGTTGGCCCATTTCAGAATCGGCATCTGGAATAGCGAAATGTGGACTGTTAGGGTGGTAGTAAAAACAGACGCTGAAGCCCGGGCGATCTCCTCGCAAATAAGAGCATAGCTTATAGAATCAGTGCCTAGTCCTCCAAATTCTTGGGGAAGAGGTGCACCAAGCAGCCCCAATTTAGCCATATTCTTCGTGATTTCTGGTCGATAGTATTCCTTCTGGTCATCCTCTGAGGCTACAGGGATAATTTCCCTTTCGGCAAACTCCCGTGCCATATTGCGAAACAGGACTTGCTCATCGGTGAGGTCAAAATTCATGGCGGGTTCTCCTAGTCTTTAGTCGTTCGTTGCATCAGTAGTATGCAGATGTAGTACTTTGCCGTTCGATATAGTATCACAACATGCCTGGTTTGACAATCTGAGTCCGAAGCTGTAATCGGTCTGCTTGTTATTTCCGTAATCCTAATGTAATATGTGAGTCCTGGTGCGATACAAAGAGCACAATCGCTAGGTGGAGAGAAAATGGCGATTGGGATACTTTGCCGAGAGGAATTGAAGGAGTATGACTTTGGACCAGGACATCCCTTCAGAGGCGATCGTTATGTACGGTTCCCTGCGTTCTTACGTGACAGCTTACCGGAAGATGGCAGCTACAAGATTATTGCTGCCGATGCTGCTACTGAAAATGACCTACTCTTAATTTGTGACAAGGAATATATCGAGTTCACCAGGGAATATTACAAGGCTGCGAACTTAGGCCTGACCTATCCGGGGCAGTTTTCCAAATTTCACAGTTTGGATAATTTACCAGTGGGTAAACCTGGCAAAATTGAGCAAGCTGCGCGGTTGGTGGTCGGTCAAGCCAAGATGGCTTGCGACCTGGTGCAAGCCGGTCATTATGGCAAGGTAGTGTCGGTCGGTGGCGGGTTACATCATGCTAAGCGCTCATATGGGGAAGGCTTCTGCCTTTACAACGATGTAGCTTTTTGTGGCCTCTACTTATTGCAGCAATACAAATTTAGGAAAATATTGATTCTGGATACCGATGCACACGCCGGTAATGGCACCTGTGAATATTTTTATGATGAGTCGCGCGTCTTGTTTATCGATATCCATCAGGACCCTAAGACCATTTATCCGGGCACAGGTTTTGTTCAACAGATTGGTTCTGGGCAGGGAGAAGGCTACACAATCAACATCCCAATGCCAGTGAACGCCGGATACGATTCGTACCGTCTTGTTTTTGAGTCCATAATAGAGCCTGTGACACGAGAATTCAAGCCTCAGATTATTGTGAGAAACGGTGGCTCTGATCCTTATCTCGATGATGGGCTGACCAGTTTGGGTTTGCCATTGAAGGGCTTTCGTATGATTGGGGAACGGGTACGAAAGTTGTCAGAAATTTGCGGTGACAGAGTCATTGACCTGATTGCATCAGGATATAACGAGCAAATTCTAGCATATGCCTGGTTGGCGCTAATAGCAGGCTTGGCAAATTTTGAGGTTGCAATCGAGGAGGTGGAACCTATACCTCAGCGCTTCATAGGTGATCTTGGCCTTACGGAAACAGAGAGGGTAGTGCAACAAGTGAAGGAATACCTTAAGGATTATTGGACTTGCTTGAGATAGCAGAGTTTAAGTGTAAAATATAATTCAAAGGAGGTTGATGATGGCCAAGAAGAGAAACAAGAGAAGCATTCTGGTTGCCTGTCTTGCGGTAGTCCTCGGTTTGGTTGTATTGCTGGTGGGTGGATGCTGGTACTTCTTTTATGATCTGACCCGGGGGCCATTGCCGCAACTTGATGGTGAATTGCGTGTAGCTGGGTTACGAGACACGGTTGAAGTATTTCGTGATGAATGGGGCATCCCCCACATCTATGCCCAAAATATGTACGATTTGTTTCTTGCGCAGGGATATGTACAAGCGCAAGATAGATGGTGGCAAATGGAGTTCTGGCGACATACTGCCAGTGGGAGAATCCAGGAGCTTACTGGCAGAAAAGCCAGCCTAATGCCTACGGATATTTTTATACGTAGCGTTGGCTGGAGACATGTGGCTGAGAAGGAAGCGGAGAGTTACGATGCCGAATGCCTGTCCAACTTACAGGCCTTTGCTGACGGTGTGAACGCTTATATTATGAGCCGTGAGCTCAAGCACTTGGCCCTGGAATATGGAGTATTAGGGCTGATTGGCATAGATATTAAGGTCGAGCCGT
>VGOO01000096.1 GCA_016875925.1 Chloroflexota bacterium | reverse complement strand
GAAGGTGCCCGGCAGCTATTCTAGCCTGCAAAAGGCCAGAGCAGAAGGAGCTGATATCCGCATCGTCTATTCCACCCAGGACGCCCTCCAAATCTCTCGGGAAAACCCGGGCAAGTCAGTCATCTTCATCGGCATCGGCTTCGAGACCACCTCCCCCACCGTGGCCGCCTCGGTGCTGCAGGCGAATGGCGAAAACATCGGCAACTTCTACGTGCTTTGTCTGCTGAAGCTGTGTCCGCCGGTGATGAAAGCCCTGCTGGACCTGGGCGAAATCAAGCTGGACGGCATCGTCTGCCCGGGACATGTCAGCGCCGTCATCGGCTCTCATCCCTACCAGTTCATCCCCCAAGATTACGGCGTCGGCTGCGTTGTCTCCGGCTTCGAGCCGCTGGACATACTGCTCTCGGTGGCTATGCTGGTGGAACAAATCGAGTCAAGCAAGCCACAGGTTGAGATTGCCTACCGTCGGGGCGTCAAGCCAGAGGGCAACCTGAAGGCACTGGAGTTGATGGACAAAGCCTTCGAAGTGGCTGGAGCCGATTGGCGGGGCATTGGCATAATTCCAGCCAGCGGGCTGAAGCTGAGAAAAGAATACGAGCATTTCGATGCCGAAAAGGTTTTCACGCTGAAGCTGGAGCCAGTGAAGGAAGCCAAGGGCTGTATCTGCGGTGCCATCCTCCGCGGCGTGAAGACGCCCACGGATTGTAAGCTGTTCCGCAAAGTCTGTTTTCCGGAGCATCCCGTTGGGCCATGCATGGTATCCTCGGAAGGCGCCTGCGCCGCCTATTACCAATATGGAGTTGACTAATACCCTGACAGGGAAACTGGTCTATTTTCACCCTCACCCTCACCCTAGCCCTCTCCCATCGAGGGAGAGGGGAAAAGGAGGATGGCCCTCCGTCATCATAAGGAGAGGAAATAGTTCTCTCTCCCCTGGCGGGAGAGAGTTAGAGTGAGGGGGATGGTTAACTATGGATGACGATATTATTTTGCTAGCCCATGGCAGCGGCAGCAGGCTGAGCCACCAGCTTATAGAGAAGAACCTGTTGCCGCCGCTGGCTAATCCCCTGCTGGCAAAACTGGATGATTCTGCGGTTTTCGACCTCAGCGGCAGGCTGGCTTTCACCACCGATAGCTACGTGGTCAGCCCCATCTTTTTCCCCGGCGGCGATATCGGCAGGCTGGCAGTCTGCGGCACAGTGAACGACCTTGCCATGAGCGGCGCTAAGCCCCTGTACTTGAGCCTGTCGCTCATCATCGAAGAAGGACTAACCCTGGGCGAGCTAAGAAAGGTGGTTGACTCCATAAAAGCCGCCGCCCAGGAAGCAGGGGTCACCATCGTCACCGGCGATACCAAGGTGGTGAACAAGGGCGGCGCCGATAGGCTGTTCATCAACACATCCGGCATCGGCATCGTGCCTAAAGGCGTAGACATCTCAGGCTCTAATGCCCAAATCGGGGACAAAGTCATCCTCAGCGGCAGCATCGGCGACCACGGCATAGCGGTGATGAGCCAGCGTGAAGGGCTGAAGTTCTCGGTGCCGGTGCAAAGCGATTGCGCCCCGTTGAACAGGCTGGTGGCAGAGATGCTGGAAGCGTCGCCGCGGATTCGCTGCCTGCGCGACCCCACTAGGGGCGGGCTGGCTACCACGCTGAACGAATTTGTCAGGCAGTCCAGCGCAGGCATCAGGATAGAGGAGGACAAGATACCGGTGCATGATGGCGTGCGCGGCGCCTGCGAGCTATTAGGCTTCGACCCGCTGTACGTAGCCAACGAAGGCAAACTGGTAGCCACAGTTGACCCCGGCGACTCTGAGAAGATTCTCAAAAAGATGAAGCGGAATCGCTACGGCAAAGATGCTGCCATCATCGGCGAGGTCACCGCCGACCACCGTGGCAAGGTAGTGATGAAGACCCGCCTCGGCTCCTCCCGCATCGTAGACATGCTCAGCGGCGAACTCCTGCCCCGCATTTGCTGACCCTGCTTGCATTTGCCATCGTAAAGCTGTACAATTTGCGATTGGTCGGCTTGGCAATAAAAAATGCTGTCCTGTGCTCTTGGCATCTGCTGTTGCCCGCGCCAGAACTAACTGAGCCAACCGCTTTTTATTGACCGTCTTGGTCTTTGTGTGCGAAATACTTGTGCGCCGCGTTAGCTAGAAATACCGGCTGGTTACAATCATAAGGAGGTCACATGGCAAAAGAGAAGACCCAAGAAGTGCCGGTGGTGTGGATACAAGCAGGCACATGCACCGGGTGTTCAGTCACCATCCTCAATTCAGTCAGCCCCACTATCAAAAACGTCCTCATCGATGAAGTCGTCCCCGGAAAACACGTGAATTTAATATTCCAGGCTACCGTCATGGCTGGCCAGGGCGATGCCGTCATCGAAGTTCTGGAGGATGCGCCCAAGAAGCACAAGGGCGGCTATGTGCTGGTAGTGGAAGGCTCTATACCTACCAAGGACAATGGAATCTATGGAACCCTGGGCGAACACGACGGCAAGGCTGTCCCCATGGCAGACCGCGTAGAAGCCCTAGCTAAGGATGCCCTGGCCATTATCGCCCTGGGCACCTGCGCTGCCTTCGGCGGCATAGCGGCAGGCAAGCCCAACCCTGGCGGCTACATTGGCGCCGACGCCTTCCTGAAATCCCGCAAGGTAAACAAACCGCTGATAAATATTCCTGGCTGCCCACCGCATCCTGACTGGTTCGTGGCCACGGTAGCCCAGGTTTTGTTGCTTGGTCTGCCCAAGCCAGAGGAACTAGACGAGCTTAAGCGGCCCAAGCTGTTCTACGGCCAGTTGATACACGAAAACTGCCCGCGCCGGGCTTACTTCGAAGAGGGCAAATTCGCCCGCAAGTTCGGCGACCCCGGCTGTCTCAACGAGCTGGGCTGCAAAGGGCCAGTGACTTATGCCGACTGCCCGCTGCGCCTGTGGAACCACGGCGTGAACTGGTGCATCGGCGCTGGCTCGCCCTGCATCGGCTGCTGCGAGCCCGGCTTCCCAGACCTGATGGCACCAATGTACCAGAAGCTGGTTGATACTAACCTGCCAGCGGTAGGCAAACTCCCAAAGTAAGGAGGCATAAAATTGAGCAAGATAGTTGTTGACCCCATCACCCGTATAGAAGGACACCTAAAGATAGAAGTTACCACCGAGAACGGCGTGGTCAAGGATGCCCAGAGCTCGGGCATGATGTTCCGGGGACTTGAGCTTATCCTCAGGGGCAGAGACCCTCGTGATGCCCAGAGATACACGCAGCGCATCTGCGGCGTTTGTCCCACCAGCCATTCCATCGCCTCTACATTGAACCTGGACAGCGCTTTCGGCCTGGCTGGCAAGATACCTGACAATGGTCGAACCGTGCGCAACCTTATCCTGGGCGCAGCCCACATCGCCGACCATATACTTCACTTCTATCACCTGACGGCGCTGGACTATGTGGATGTCACCAAAATCCTTGGCTATGACGGCAATGACCCCGCCCTAAACTCAGTTAAAGAATTCGCCAAGCGCGGCGAGCTGGCCCCCTTTGTGCCTCGCTATGAGGGCGACTATCGCCTCAGCGACAAGCAGAACATCGCTGCCCTGGCACACTACGTCCAGGCGCTGGAGATGAGGCGCAAGGGCCAGGAGATGCTCACCATTTTCGGCGGCAAAATGCCCCACAACATGGCGGTAATCCCCGGCGGCGTCACCTGCAATGTAACCGTGGACAAGATAGCTGCCTTCCTGTGGAGGCTGAATGAACTGAGGGACTTTATTGACAATGTCTATATACCTGATGTCTTGATGGTAGCCGAAACCTACTCCGATTACTTCGGAATCGGCGCTGGCTGTGGC
This sequence comes from Chloroflexota bacterium, assembly GCA_016875925.1. Lineage (GTDB taxonomy): Bacteria > Chloroflexota > Dehalococcoidia > GIF9 > UBA5629 > VGOF01. The sequence goes on along the minus strand of VGOO01000096.1, from coordinate 814 downwards.
AACCTGCTGTCCTATGGCCAGTGGGACCTGGACGGCACTAACCCCGACTATACCAAGAGAAACAGACTGGTGAAGCAGGGCACGGTTTCCACCGACCTGAAGCCCGGAGAGCTTGACCCGGGCAAGATAATGGAATACGTGAAACACTCCTGGTATGCCGATTCCAGCACTGGTAAGCACCCCACCAAGGGCGTTACCGAGCCTCAATACGGCAAGGCTGGAGCCTACTCCTGGGTGAAGGCGCCACGGTACGATGGCAAAGTATATGAGGTTGGCCCTCTGGCTGGCATGGCAGTCTCCTATGTAAAGGGCGAGCCGACGGTGAAAGCCCTGGTTGACTCCGTCCTGGGCAAGTTCAAGGCCAGCCCTTCGGCGTTGTTCTCGGTGCTTGGCCGCCATGCTGCCCGCGCTCTGATTACTAAATTCGTGGCTGATTCCATGCCCGGCTGGCTGTTGCAGCTAAAACCGGGAGAGCCGGCATACATAGACTACGAGATTCCCGATGAAGGTATGGGTATGGGGCTGGTTGACGGCGCCCGCGGCGCCCTGGGACACTGGGTGGAGATAAAAGACAAGAAAATCGACAACTACCAGTGCGTGGTTCCCAGCACCTGGAACCTTTGTCCCAGGGACGACAAGGGGCAGCCGGGGCCTGTGGAGCAGGCGCTTATCGGCACCAAGATAAAGGACGAAAAGAACCCGTTCGAAATCGGGCGCATCGTCCGCTCCTTCGACCCCTGCCTTGCCTGTGCCATTCACCTGATTACACCCAAAGGGAAGACACTTGGAGTTTACCGGGTCTGCTAAAAACATG
>VGOO01000095.1 GCA_016875925.1 Chloroflexota bacterium | reverse complement strand
CCGTGGGGCCTGGGGTACCCGTGGCAGCGTCGCAAGTTGGGGTTCAGGCGCTGCGGCCAGTTCACTGTAGCCGTAGTGTATCGGTGTCATCGGCGGCGTTTTCCTGGACGCCGTTCAAGGGGGTGACAGAATCCAGGTTTGTGCTGGCAGAAGATTCCGCGCTGCACAGGGTTTTGGTGGATGAGGTTGTGGCGAGTACTGCGTTTGAATATCGGGGGGAGCTGGATTACGGGAGAAGCTACTTCTGGCAAGTGACGCCGGTCAGGCCATATCCTGGCCAGCCCAGTTCGGTATTCAGCTTCACTACTGAGAGAATGCCCAAGACGGTGCAACCAGAACAACAGATGTCAGACCAGTTGCTGCAGGTAGTGCTGGCGATGTTCCTGCTGAATGTGCTGGGCAATGTTACCGTGATTGCGGTGATGGTGCTGGTGAACAGAAGGCGGGAAGAGGGAGGTTAGAGGTGAGAGGCAGCAGGCGTGATTCGTCGCTCGTTTTGTGGTTACTACCTGCCTTCAGGTGGCACTGAATTTCCGTGCATCAGACAAAGCTGCCACCCATCCTTCACGGAAAGGACCCGTGGGCGGGTAACTAGCAGTGAAATGACAAAGCACCTTGCCAAATCTACACCATCAGGTATAAACTGGACACAGTTACACTTCTTCCCACAGCACAGACACGTAAAGAGGTGGCATGATGAGCAAATCAAAACGAATTGTCAGCAGAGTACTACTCTCCGGTATCACCCTGGTCCTGCTTGCTTCTTCAGCGGTTGGCTGCGCTAAAGATGAGATTCCTCCGGTTATTCAAGAATGGAAAGCAGATAGATGGGTTGTGGAAGGTGAAGATGCCAACTTAAAAGTAGATGTTTATGATAATAGAAAAGTTGAAACGGTTTATTTACAGTTTGGTGATGGAACTATTGTACCTTTGACAAAGACTTATAGTGAAAAAGCAGAAGGTGAAAATTCTACTTGGGAGACTAGTCTCAAACTTAGTCCTGGAGAATATGCATTTAGCGTAGTAGCAAAAGATAAGAAAAATGAAACTAAGGCTGATGGAAAGATTAGTATTTATCCAAATGATGCTGATGGGGATGGACTTGGTTATAGGGACGAGCTCAAATATGGGACTGATCCTAATAAGAAGAATCCTGTTGTGAAATATGCTTTAGATAAAGGACTTGGTGTTTATTTACCTGTTTTGGCTAGACTGGATGAAGACGGAGTGATGGATAAAAACGAGCAAGGCTTTGTAGACTTGATGACACTTCATCCTGAAGCAGATCAAAATGTTCCAGAAATTTATGATGAACTTTTAAAATTGCCAGATCTTTCAATGGAGAAATATTCAAGGATAGATGAGAAGGATTTGGAAGCTGTTGAAGATATTCTTGTTTTGGCAGACAATCCAAAATATAGAGCAGTCATTGAGTCAATGCTCAACGAAGGTATAAGAGATGAGAGACAATATTGCGCACTCTTGGAAGCTTTATTATGGATTGCTTATGATAGGGATTTTGATAGTCCAGTTGACAATCCTCTGGAAAACTATTCTGTGGGAAAATTATTAGATGCTGCATGGAAAGATGCAGCAACGTCTAAGAGATATCAATCTGATAAGTGGGAAGATTTCGATGAAGTTGCCAACAGGTTGAATTCACCAGTGCTGGTATCAACATATATGCAAATTAATTTTCGTTATGACCATCAATTATGGGGGAAAATGCTGGCAACCGGGAAACTCATTTATGAATACCCGCGAACGGTTTTCGAAAAGAGGAGCGGTGTGTGCAGCGGGCAAGCTGGATTCGCGTTTTATTGCCTGCTAAATAGTGGTTACAAATTCGACAATTTTGATTTGTTCGCAGGCAAGAAAGCCGCCTGTGGTTTGGGAGCAAATAATCCCCAGACATATCAAATAGGTCACGTAGTGTGTTTGTTCACCGAAAACGACGTTTTCTACACGATTGATTCTAACTTCAACAACTCAATAAGGGGGCCCTTCAGTACAATTGAAAAAGCGGTTGATGCTACTTTGTCTGGTTGGAGTTACTACATGTTCTACCATCCTTCGGGGGTTATTGCTAAGTTCGTCAAAAGATAATTGTTCTCTCCCCGGCCAGGTGTACGCTTGACCTTCTGTCCTTAATAATACAGATGGCAGACACCTTCGGGTCTCATCCTATCATGCGTTAGCCCTGCGGTCATTATCCTGCAAAGACGGAGTATGGGTAGTTTTGGGGAAGCGCGGGGCTTCATCCTTCCGCGTGAGGATTCGCCCAGCCAAAGCGACCATGGAGGGTCATAAGAGAAGAACGTTGCACTCAGGTGTCACCGCGAGTCCTGATGCAATCGGGACGTGGCGGTCTCTACTTGGGCGAGTATTGGTGTCATGCGGAGATTGCTTCGTCCTTCAGCGGAAGGACTCGCAATGACTGTTGCGTCATTGTCACCCTGAGCGATAGCGAAGGGTCTCACGGTTGTCTCCTATAGGAGGGGTTGCACTACGTGCGTTAAAACCTACGAAACCAGACTATTCAGCCCCAGCTCTTTTAGCTTCTCCTCAGTGGGGTGGCTGGTCTTGGGGTCCCAGCCGTGCTCGTCGTAGTAGTCGTCCAGCATCCCATCCACATCCTGCCGCGTCAGCTCTTTCTTGAGGAAGTAGTCCTTCAGCGTATACTCTTTGTCGGGTGCTTTTAGAGGCTGGAACCAGATATCGGGTGGCTCATCAGCCTTGCGGTCGAAGCCAGCTTTATAGTTGAGCACCTTCCACAAGTTCCAAACACGCTCGCTGGTCTTCTTGAGGTCAGCAGGCGTTACCTCCACGCCGGTCACAGCCGAGTACAACTCGGCGAAGATATCCATGCTGTAGAAACGCGAGATGTAGAGCCGATGACACTGTCCGAACATATTGAACAGATTGAAAAAGTCCTCGCCGTGCTTGGCCATCCGCCCCACGTTAAACGAGTCCTCGGTGTAGATGCGCTTGATGTCCTCCTCCGGCATTCCGCAGCGGTTGGCCTGTTTCAGCAGTTCCTTGACAGGCCAGCCAGGGCTATACGAGGGGGCACCCATGGCTGCCGCAACTCCCAACGGCCGACCGGGATACACCATCATCTCAAACTGCATGGGGCCTAAGCCGGTCATCCGGGGGTCGCCAAAGAGAAATTGTCCCTTGATTACATTCTGAACATATTTCTCCACGCCCTTGCCAATTCTGCGGGCAGCGGCCACAATGCCATCGGCCAGGACATCGCCAAAGCCCTTCTTGAAGGCTACCATCTCCGCCAGCTTTAGCAGGGTATCCATGCTCCTGTCCAGCACTATACCGCCGGTGTCCTCTTTGGTGATAATGCCATCTTCGTACAGCGTGACCACGAAGTCCACCAAGCCCTGCAGGCTATAAACTCTATCGATGCCGTAGCGGTTGGTAACATCGAAGAAATGTAAGGCATCGGCATACCTGTCCAGCGGCGAGCCCTCTGCGCGGTGTCCATAGGCAGCGGAAGCAGTCATGATGGCTGAGGCGGCAAATATCGCCGTATCATAGGTGGTCACACCCTTTTCCAGTAAATCGATGCGGTCCTTGTCGCACATGGGGCAGGTTATGCAAGCTACCTTCTTGCGGCTCTTCTGGTGCAGCTTGTAAATCTCATCCTGCAACTCTTTAATTTCCGGTGGAAAGGGCACCAGCGTTGACGAGTTCTTTGCCAGCACCGGGATTGCCCAGCTTGCGGTCATGGCAAAGGCGCCGCCCTTCAGTAAATCCCCCCGCAGGTGGTATTCCTTTATTCTTTCCCAAAGCTCGTCCACCGCCTTGCGCAACCGCTTGGGATGCGCCACGGTGATACTCTTAGTCCCCATCATAGCCGCTATTGCCTTGAGGTTCTTGGAACCCATAACGGCGCAAAGGCCGGTAGAGCCTAAGGTGCCTCCCTTGTCTATCTGCGTTACCGAGATATTGACCAGGTTTTCGCCCGCCTGGCCGATAGGTATCACACTGCAGGGTTCATGTTTTTTGCGTAGCATGTCCGTGGTCTCGAACACATCCTTACCCCAGAGGCCTGTGGCAGGGCACAGCTCCACGCTGTCATCGTGTATCTTGAGGTACACCGGCTTAGCGGAACGTCCAGTGATTACCACGTGGTCATAGCCAGAGGACTTTAGAAAATGGCTGAAATAGCCGCCGCCGTTGGTATGTGGGAAAGCGCCGTTGAGCGGCGCCTTGTGAGTCACCATAACCTCGGACGAGCCGGGTATCATGGTGCCGTTGAAGGGGCCGGTGCCGATGATGATGGCATTTTGCGGAGAAAGCGGCTCTACATCGGGTGGTATCAAGTCATAAGCCAACTTGTTGTTGATGCCAGCGCCGCCGATGTAAGTATGTGCCAAATTGGTATCCAGCGACTGCTTCCTGATTTTGCCGCTGGTGAGGTCAACATGAAGGATATTCCTGGCATAGCCTGGCAGTGTCATTCAGACTTTCTCCTCTACTTTCACCCTGGTCAAAGCATCATAGGGACAATATACGGCGCAGACGCCGCAGGCATCGCAGTCTTTGCTAAAGATTATCTGGTATTCGTTCTCCTTGCCCACCAGCTTTCTCACCTGTATCCGAGAAGTAGATAGATTGAAGTCGCCATCCTTGGTGAAGGAACAACGCAACACACAGGTCATGCAGCCGGCACACTGGGATTCGTCAGCTATTATTCGGCGGTTGCGTTTGGGGAGTGTGACTTG
>VGOO01000094.1 GCA_016875925.1 Chloroflexota bacterium | reverse complement strand
TGTTGGTATGGCACAGAGGTAACTTTTTCCACGAAACCCAGGTCAAATTTGTTCAGTGACTCTCTGAAAGCGTCGAAATTCTCGCAGCATTCTGAAACAAAAGCTGTGTCGACGAGTTTTTCTTCTATGATAACCTTCATCATCCCCATAAGCAGGGCTACATCGCTGCCAGGAGTATGTCTCAGCCATACATCTGCAAGGCGGCAGAGTTCTATCTCGCGTGGATTGGCTATTATGAGCTTGCCGCCATTGCGTACTGCCCTTTTGATCTCGAGGGCGATAACTGGGTGTGCTGCACTGGTGTTACTGCCAATGACAAATATACAAGCGGCATCGCCGATTTCATTTATAGAATTGGTCATGGCACCGCTCCCGAAACTTGTGGCCAGACCGGCCACTGTTGGTGCATGTCAGAGACGTGCGCAGTGGTCAATGTTATTGGTTTGCATCACTGTGCGGGTAAATTTTTGCGCCAGGTAGTTTTCCTCATTAGTACATCTGGCTGATGAGATAAAGGCGAACTGGTCGCCACTGTAAGACGGCAATTTGTTTGCTATCAGATCTAGCGCCTCTTCCCAGCTTGACTGCGCTAGTTCTCCATTTTTGCGTATGAGAGGTGTGGTCAATCGGTTCGGGGCGTGGACGACTTCGGTTATTCCAAAGCGGCCTTTAACACAGGCTTGCCCCTTGTTTACTGCGTCCTCGTAAGCTGGGATTACCCTGATGATTTTATTTCCCTTGACTTCTAGGTTAAGTTGGCAGCCCACACCACAATAGGGACAGGTGGTTCTCACGGTTTTATCAGGCTGCCCTTGCCATTTCCCGATACGTTCTATTAGTGCGCCAGTGGGACAGGAATCTACACATGCGCCGCAGAATTGGCAATTTGCATCTTTGAGGTTCTTATCTTCGGTGGGGGTTATCACATAGCATTGGAGACAGCGCTGTGCTTCCATTACTGCTGTGTCCCAGTCCATTTCCTGTTCTACTTCAGCAAAGTTCTTAATACTCACTGTAGGAGGCAGGTGGGAAATTGTGGCTAGCTTCTCTTGTGGTAGTTCATCTTCCAACCAAGTTACTGCCTCACTGGCTGGAACCAGCGACTCTGAAATGTCTCCTTTGCCACCCAGGTAGCGATCAATGGCCTCTGCTGCCTTTCTTCCAGCAGCTATGGCTTCGATCACGGAAGCGGGTCCGCTGACACAATCGCCACCGGAAAAAACACCTTGGCGGCTGGTCTGCATAGCAAGGTTGACTTTGATTGTGCCGTTCCGATCGAGTTCGACATGGAAATCTGCGGGTACTTTGGGTCGTTGTCCAATACCGGCAATAATAGTGTCTAATTCCGTTGTAAACTCACTCCCAGCGATAGGAATTGGGCGAGGTCGACCGCTTGCATCCTGTTCTCCCAATTTCATTAGTGTACACTCGAGTCTTAAGGCATCATTGTGTCTGGTTATTTTCGTAGGTGCACAGAGATAGTGGATTTCTATCCCCTCTTCCAATGCTGCGTCTATCTCCTCGGGACTGGCGGGCATCTCGCTTCGCGTTCGCCGATAGAATATAGTTACTTTCTTGGCTCCAAGTCGCAGCGAAACGCGGGCAGCATCGATGGCTACATTTCCACCACCGATTATTCCCACTTTATCTCCTATCTCTATCGGGTTCCCCAGATTGGCTCGTCTGAGGAATTCTGCGGAGTCAACAATACCAGGGAGATCTTCTCCTTCTATACCCAATCGTATTCCTTGATGAGCACCAACTCCAAGAAAGATGGCATGATATCCTTGCTGCAACAGCGAATCCAGAGATTCGATGGTGGCATTCAGTTTAAAATCTACGCCCACACTCCTAATTTCATTGATTTCACTTTCGAGCACTTGGCGGGGAAGCCGATATTCAGGGATGCCAACTCGCATCATTCCACCTAGCTCTGGAAGAGCCTCGAAAACGGTAACTTGATGTCCCAACTTGGCCAGATAGTAAGCTGAAGTCAATCCTGCTGGGCCAGACCCTACTACTGCTACCATCTTCCCGCTTGGTGGGAGTATCTTGGCTTGTCTTTTCCATGAATCATTGCCGTTATCTGCGGCAAAGCGCTTAAGCATTCTTATATACAGAGGGTGTTCTACTACTTTGCCTCGCTGGCAAGCGGCCTCGCAGGGGTGAATACATACTCTACCTAGTACACCTGGAAAAGGTACCCTCTCTCTTATTACAGCTAGGGCAGCATCCGGTCTACCACGAGCGATAAGGCGAATATATCGGGGAATATCTATGCCTGAGGGACAAGCGCGGAGGCAGGGAAAGGCTGGTTCGATAGCTCGGACACCTCTTATGTCTGCACAAACACGGATGCAGCGTTCACACAGAATACAGTAGTTGTGGTCCCGAATGAAGAAAGGGCTGTCCTCACGAGCTGACAACTGCTTCGGTAAATAGTCCGGAAGCTTTTCGATACCTATGTAGTCTGCTACCCCCTGTAATTTGCAGCGGCCATTTTCAGGGCAGATCACACAACGCTCAGTGACTCCGACATTTCGTAGGCATATATCGAATGGCTGGCAGCGTTCCCTGCGCCAGCAGGTGAGGCAAGCACATGGGTGGCGACGAAGAATGTCCAGTAGCTTCCTTTGTCGCAGTTCTTGAATCTTCGGGGTTTCAGTCTTTACTTTTATCCCTTCCCTTACCTGCTCTGCACAGGACAGTACAATTTTGTCTTCTATCTCTACTAGGCAAAGCTGGCATGCTCTGTCAGGTGTAACTTCAGGCATCGGTTTAAGGTCGGGATAATCGCAGAGGCTGGGTATGTAGATATCGTTACTTTGTGCTGCATCCAGAACAGACGACTTGGCTCTTACACTCACCTCTTTCCCATTGATAGCTAATGTGATCTTTTCCATTGATAAATGCCCCTTATCTTAACGACCTGATATGGAATGCTTGCTGTAGCGGGGTTAGGCAGGCTTGTGAATAGTAAAGTAGCGATCTTACAATCCTTGCCTTCTCATAGTTAGGCTGGTTTTGCGCTCTCTGGGATCGCTTTTTTGGCGGATGTGCTAACTTCTGTTGAAGTTCTCGCGGGATTGGGCTCGACGCTTCGTTTTTCTCTGTGTGTTCAGCCAAGAAGTCAATTAATTTGTTGTGCACGCTGTGGCTCCAGTGGCCTAAGCTAACCAACGGGGTAGTGTATCAAAAAACATGTTGCTGGTCAATCAGTTTAAGCACAGTTGGTCTGTAATTGGTTGACGGCGCTCATTGCTTTGGGATATTATATCGTCTAGCAATATCGGGCAGTGATATTATGGTTGACAGGGAGTTTTTCCTGGGATTCATCAAAATACATATTCTGTACCACGCTGCGAGAAGTCCGATTTTTGGGGCTGAGATAGCGGAGGAATTGAGCCGTCACGGGCATGTTATTGGTCCTGGCACCCTTTATCCTACGCTCCATCGCTTGGAAAAGGAAGGCTATCTCACCAGCACTACCCGGGTGGTCGGTGGGAAGGCGCGAAAATATTATCAGGCTACTGCGGAAGGGAAGCTAGTGCTGGAGTATTCGAGAAAGCGAATCAGAGAGCTTGTTGAGGAGGTCATGGATGGGTAAGGAAATGGCCGAGATGCACAATAATCAACGCCGGAGAATCTTTGGGCTTAACCCCAACATCTTTTTTCTAGGACTGGTAAGCTTTTTCACCGATGTCAGCAGCGAGATGATTTTCACGCTGGTGCCTCTTTTCTTGGCGAATGTACTAGGAGCAGCGCCGGTTATTATTGGCTTTGTGGAGGGGGTCGCTGAGAGCACGGCTTCGTTGCTAAAAATCGCCAGTGGCTGGCTTAGCGATAAGATGGGCAAGCGTAAGGTGCTGGCCTTTATTGGATATGCATTTTCCACACTGGCTAAGCCTGTGATGTATGTTGCTAACACCTGGTGGCTAGTGCTGGGTGTGAGGTTCACTGACAGGTTCGGCAAGGGCATTCGTACTGCGCCCAGGGATGCCTTGGTGGCTGAGAGCGTATCTTCTGCTGAACGGGGCAAAGGCTTCGGGTTTCATCGTGCGATGGATACTGCCGGAGCTGCCTTGGGCCTTGTTCTGGCAGCAGCGGTAGTCTTCTTTCTGCAGCGAGGCAGCGTGGAACTGGCCCCCGCTACCTATCGATGGCTGGTGTTAGCGGGGATATGTCCTGCCGTAGCGGCGCTGTTCGTGTTTCTGTTTATACGAGAGGCGAAAAATTCAGATACAGGGGGTGCTGCTGATGCTGTCTGTATCGGCGATAGCGTGGCAGGTAAGGCGGGCTTCGATAACCGCTACTGGATGTTTCTGGCTATCATGTTTTTGTTCACGCTGGGGAATTCCAGCGATGCCTTCCTGGTGTTACGAGCGCAAAATCTGGGTAACTCAGTGCTCTCTATATTGTTGATGTTGGTCTTGTTTAACGCTGCGTATGCCATAGTATCAGTGCCAGCCGGCATACGGTCGGACAGGGTGGGCAGGAAGCGTGTCATAGTTGCGGGATGGTCGCTCTATGGGTTTACTTACTTGGGTCTAGCAGTAGCTTCTGAATCTTGGCAGGTATGGCTGCTGTTTGCACTCTATGGCGTCTACTATGGGTTGGCTGAGGGTGTGGCTAGGGCATTGGTGGCTGACCTGGTACCTGCGGAGAAGTGCGGCATGGCCTATGGTATTTTCCATGGTGTGGTTGGCATTACCCTGTTGCCGGCTAGCGTCATTGCCGGTTGGCTATGGCAGGTGGTCAGTCCTGCGGCCCCGTTCTACTTTGGGGCTGGTCTGGCTTTT
>VGOO01000093.1 GCA_016875925.1 Chloroflexota bacterium | reverse complement strand
CCCTCTGGGAGGCAGTCGCCGAAGGTGGGACTGGTGACTGGGACGAAGTCGTAACAAGGTAGCCGTACGGGAACGTGCGGCTGGATCACCTCCTTTCTAGGGAGTCCTAACTCCTAGGTCGGTCGGCGGAACTAAGTTCTGCAGGTTTACCTGAAGTTTTTCTTCCTTTCACTATCCAGTTGTTGAGGGCTTTTTAATTTTATGCTCCGTTGTGCACTGGCTGTGGTAAAATATTAGCCAATATCTGGATTGGAGAGAGGTCGTTAGCCAAGCGCTAGTTTCAGCGGTTACTGGTATAGTTCTGGCTGGCGGCAAGAGCCTTCGGCTGGGACGTGAGAAAGCTCTTGAGAAGCTAAACGCAAAGAGCCTTTTACAGTGGACAATCGACTCGCTTTCTCGAGTTAGCGGGTCGATACTCATAGTGACCAGCCAAGAGCAATTTGGGCTCCTCTCACATGCTCAATGTGGAGGCAAAGTCATAGTTGATCTTTATCCTGGCAAGGCAGCATTGGGCGGAATATACACTGGCCTGTCTAGCGCAAGTACGACTTACAGTGTGGTTGTGGGGTGCGATATGCCGTTTCTGAACAGTGATTTGCTACAATATCAGATTGCTCTAGCTGGCGATTTTGATGTGGTAGCGCTTAGAATCAATGGCAAGGTGGAGCCGTTGCATGCTGTTTATTCTAGGACTTGTCTGCCTTTCTTGCAGCGTTTAGTCAGCGGGATGGCATTGGCAATTTCACAACTTTTCGATATGGTGAAAACCAGATTTGTTGATGAAGAAGAGGTTAGACGATACGATCCACAATATCTGAGCATTTTTAATGTCAATACTGAGGAAGATTTAAAGCGGGCGAGAATGTTGGCCAAGCAGGTTGAGATGCGTACCGATGATTAGCGTGGAAGAGGCTTTAGAGCGAATTCTGGGTCTTGTTGAGGTACTCGAGAAAGAGGAAAAACCTATCTTAGATTGCCTGGGACAGGTTCTGGGTGAAGATGCATACGCATCGTTTGATGTTCCGCCTTATGACAACTCAGCGATGGACGGATATGCATTGCAATCTGCCAGCACGGTCGGAGCCACTGCTGAAAGCCCAAGTATCCTGCGAGTTATCGGTGAGATAGCTGCAGGGCATGTTTCTACTCTTAGCGTAGAGGCAGGTACCGCCGTCCGCATTATGACTGGTGCCCCGATGCCAAAAGGCGCTGACGCCGTTGTTCCTTTTGAACTTACCGACGAAGTCGAACGCAGACATGCCGGTAGGCATGGAAAACAAGTTGGCATTCGTTGTAGTGTGGGGATTGGTGCTAATGTTCGTTATGCCGGTGAGGACATAAAAAGAAATGGATTGGTGATGCGGCGTGGGAAGCTTTTGCGACCGGCCGCGATAGGAGTCCTGGCTTCCTTGGGTAAGGCCAGTGCGGTAGTAATCCGGAGGCCGGTGATTGGCATATTGGCAACTGGCGATGAGGTGTTGGATATAAGTCAACCGTTGCCGCCCGGGAAAATATACAATAGCAATAGTTACAGCTTAGCTTGTCAGGTTCGTAGCAGCGGGGGTATTCCAAAACTTCTTGGGGTTGCCCCAGATAGGGCAGAGCAATTGTCCGCGGCACTTCGATGCGGGCTAGACTGTGACATGCTGATAACGTCTGGGGGTGTTTCCCTGGGTGATTATGATGTAGTGAAAGACGTTTTGGCGGCCGAAGGCGATGTTTCCTTTTGGACGGTACGCATGAAACCCGGCAAGCCGATAGCGTTTGGGGTGTTTGAACGGAAAGGCGAGAAAAAAGTCCCTCATCTGGGGTTACCGGGGAATCCTGTTAGCTCGATGGTCACGTTCGAGATTTTTGCTAGGCCGGCGATTCGCAAGATGATGGGGATGGTTGATTTTTCTAGAAGGTATGTAACTGCAATCATGGAAGGATCGATACGAAACGCGGATGGCCGGCGGGTGTTTGCACGTGTCACCGTTAGTAAAAAGGGAGGCCAGTATTTTGCCAAGCTAACTGGTTCTCAGGGCTCGGGGGTTCTGACGTCGATGTTAGAAGCCGATGGTTTAGCAGTTATACCTGAAACGGTTGTTGCGGTTGAACCTAGCGACCTTGTCGAAGTAATGATGCTTGATTGGAACGAAGTCGATGGTTTTTGAGTTGCGCTTATGTCTAAGATACCTTGTTAATGTAGGCTACTGGCTTTGGTTGGGAGTTATATTGAAGAGTCAGTAATCTGAAGAGCCAATGATCTGCGAAGCATCCAATTTCATTTTCAAACCTCCACCTTTAGTGTCACGGGCACGACGGGTGTTGATTAAGCCTAATGCTGGATACCCTTTGCCATACCCGGCGAGTGCCAGTCGTGAGACTATGAACCTGATAATTGAAAGCATCAAGCAAGTTAGTGATGCCGATATTATAATCCTGGAAGGTACTGCTACGGGGGAATCTATTTATCCGATATATCAGGCCTTAGGCTATGATTTTCCTAGGGTGCTTATGTTGGATGTTAGGGATTGTATCTGGGTAGAGGTTGAGAATCCCTTGCCTCATCCCTTTGCGGTTGCTACTTTTTGGGTGCCTAATGTTGTGTTATCCAGCGATTATCTAGTCAGCGTGTCTCCATTTAAGGTTATAGGTGGCACAGGAAACTTTAGCATCAGAAATCTTCTGAGTCTTTTGCCGGCAAGTAAGTATAAGAGCAATACTTCTGTTGGGTGGGGGGCTTTGTATGAACTGGACATCGATAAGGTTATCGCAGATTTATATTTCACGCTACCCTTCGATCTAGGTTTAATTGATGCTCGCCGCGTCTTTATCGGAGTTGATGAAACTGTAGAGGGCAAAACAGAGCAGTACGGGAAAATATTTGTTGGTGAACCCTACGAAGTTGACCGCGAAGCTGCTGAAGCTGCTGGCATTGAGGTCGGGTACTTGTCCCTTATCGAGGCTGGTAAGGCTGAGCTCGAAGCTTGAGCTTGGTAGATTAGTTGGCTAATACCTCACTTCGAATTGGGAGAATTGTCCTGTAAATTGAGCCCATTTTATGTCGATTTTATCTACTAATGCCTCAGGAGGACCGATTTCTAGTTGTCTGATGAACTCCTCCAGTTTTTCCTTCTCTCCCTCGGCGTAAATCTCCACAGCGTTGAATCGAGATAGATTGCGAGCGTAGCCTTTCAAGCTTAGAGATTTTGCTACACGAGAAGTGAAGGCTCGGTAGAAAACACCTTGCACTTTGCCATAGACAGTAGCTGTAACACAAGCTAATTCAGGCATGATCTGGATTAAACCTCCTGTACTGTATAAAAAATGAAGCGCAACATAATTCGATTGCGCAATAATTAAGCGGTTTCGGCGACGAGTTGGGTTGCGTGGTCAAGGCGATTTAAGCCTGCACCTCGGGCTATTCCAACAGCTTCGCGGAATTCTCGCAGAGACACGGGTCTTGCCAATTCAGGCACCTCGTAGGCCTTGTAGCAAGGTCGGTATTGGGCCATGATGTTTACATAGCTGTTTTGTGAGACCTCGCGGGCGATGAAGTTCATCGTATTCTCTGTGCCGGCGAGGCCGTATGTCAGTACCAAGTGGCGTATGAGTAGGCCTCGTGTGGCGACACCGTCGCTATTTATTTGGAGATCACCTACCTGGCGGTGCATTTCTTTGACTGCAGCTCGATTCACTGACGGGTATTCTTCTGCATCTGACAATTTCATTGCGGTGGCCTCGTCTGCGTATTTCATGTCGGGCATGTATATGTCCACGATGCCATCCAGTAGTTTCAATGTAGTTATCGAGTCGTATCCACCGCTGTTGTAGACTAGCGGGACATTTAGGCCATGTACTGCGGCTAGTTGTAATCCATCTAAGATTTGGGGAACTACGTGTGTTGGGGATACTAGATTTATGTTGTGGCATCCTCTGCTTTGAAGTGAAAGCATCATATTGGCAAGCTCTTCGCTGGTCACGGTAATCCCTTCTCCCAGTTGGCTTATGGTGTAGTTCTGGCAGAAAATGCAGGCCAAGTTGCAGTTGGTAAAAAAGATGGTTCCAGAGCCATGTTTTCCCACTAACGGCGACTCTTCGCCAAAGTGTGGCCCGTAACTGGACACGACTGCCCGATGATTCGTTCGGCATTTGCCTCTCTCCCCGGATAAACGGTCTATATTGCATTGGCGAGGGCAGATGCGGCAGTTTCGCAATAGCGACTTTGCGGCTTTTATTCGTTCCGCCAGTTTACCGTTTTGATGGAGTTTGAGATATGCTGCTTTCATATGGAGCTATCCATTAAGGGCAAAGGAATATGATTTGGAAGTTTAACAAAGGTATATTACATTGTAAAGAAAGACAAGCTGTATTTTAAGTTTGTTGACTTTTGGGGTAGCTTTAATTATACTATCTGCCTTGTGGTTGGATGGGTGGTGTTTGTGGCTTGCTCGATTGCCCGAGTGGCGCAATGGCAGCGCAACCGACTTGTAATCGGTAGGTTAGCGGGTTCGACTCCCCTCTCGGGCTTTAGCCTTAGGTTTGGGAGGGGTGCCGGAGTGGACAATCGGAGCAGACTGTAAATCTGCCGCCTGAAGGCTGCGTAGGTTCGAATCCTACCCCCTCCACTTTGCGGGCGGCTTTGAGAGCAAGAGGCAAATATTGTATAATCTTGAATTACATTTATAATATTAGGCATGCCCACATAGCTCAGTCGGTAGAGCACGTTCTTGGTAAGAACGGGGTCACCAGTTCGAATCTGGTTGTGGGCTGGGTTTAAAGAAGGAGGCTTTACAAATGGCGAAGAAAGTTTTTGACCGAA
>VGOO01000092.1 GCA_016875925.1 Chloroflexota bacterium | reverse complement strand
GTGGATGTGGTGGGCAGGTTCTCTTTCTTGCGCATAATCTGGTATATCTGGGTAGGAGTGATATCTACGCCATCGCGGTAGCTTTTGTCCTCGTAGATTATCTCCAGGGGAACAATGCGGATATGGTGCTTTTCCACCAGTTCCCTGGGAAGACAGCAAGTGCTATCGGCAACGATGGCAACCTTTCTCATGGCGCACACTCCTGAATAGAGTTGTGCGACTACTTTGCCATACGAGGTATTGACATGTCAATGGGGGTGGCTGTAAGCTGCAAGTTCCAAGTTGCCTCAGGCGCTCTGACCTTTGACTTTTAACTTATGCTCACCGTTGATATAGCCCTGTCAATTGTCCTCGTCCCAAGATATGGCCTTGCATAGCTTCTTGTACCTGCTCCTTTGAAGCGCCGGCGGCTAAATCTAGTCTCGTATCCAGCGCATACAAGGCGAAGCCGTAATGGTGCGGTTTGCCGGGAGGCGGGCAGGGGCCAAAATAGCCGAGCTGCATCATGCCGTTTTTCCCATGCAAAGCCCCGTTGGGCAAACGCTCCTCCTTGGGCACAGCCTCGGTCAGCTCTTTGGTCTCGGGCGGCAGGTTGAAAATAACCCAGTGGGTGAAGGTCCCTATGGGAGCGTCAGGGTCGTCCATAATCAGGGCAAGCGATTTAGTCCCCTCGGGCACCCTATCCCACTTCAGTGCCGGAGAGATGTTTTCTCCCTTGCAGGTGTACTTATCGGGTATAGTGGCTTCATCGGCGAAAGCAGGGCTGGATAGCGAAATCACCGCCTCGCCAGGCTGTGCAGTGGGCGGAGCCTTGCTGGCGCAGGCAGCTATGCCCATGAGGCTGAGGAGCAGCATGGCTGATAAAATGGTTATTCTCAAAAACGCAGACTTCATTACGTCACCTCCTTCTGGTCATGAGAGCTAAAGTCACAGTCGATATTGTTAGTGGCATTCTACAACGTGTGGCTGGAGATGTCCACGACGCGACTTGCAACTTGAAACCTGCAACTTAGGAAGTGGTGGGGTATGGGGCTTAGGAGAAGGGTGTCCGTATTCTGCGCCGTAGTATAAGCCCTGCTAGTAGGCCAGCAATTAAGCCACCGAGATGACCTTGCCAGGCTATGCCGGGGACGAAGGACATAAGGAAGAAGCCTCCAATTACTGCCACCCACAAGGGCATGGGCACAGGTACGGGGAATACGATAACCCGCAGCCTCGGCGTCAACACCGCCAGCGCACCACCCAGGGAAAAGACCGCGCCAGAGGCGCCGATTGCTATGCTATAAGGATCGCCCAGGACCATGAATAGCACGTTGCCCAGCAACCCGCCTGCAAAATAGATTATGAAGAAAAGTAAATTCCCCACCAGCCCACATAAAAATCTGCCGAAGAAATACAGGGTGATCATGTTTGCCAAGATATGCCAGATACCGTAGTGCGTGAAGAGGTTGGTCACAATCGTCCATGGCCTAACAATGAAACCAGCCGGCTGGAACCCCAGCAAAAAGACCAGGTTATGTCCCATCAGGTCAGCAACCCTTATGCCGATAAAAACCAGGAAATTGAGGATGACCAGTATCAGCACCGGTGTTATATCGTCGCCTCTATATCCGTTTCTCATGGCTGTCTTTGCTTATCTGAAGGTCCTGCTCATATTATCAGGGATACTTCTCGTTGAACACGAATTCGCTAGTTTCCTTCCTGGGGCGTGGTGCAGGCTGCTCATCAGGCCAGCCCAGTGGAACTAACTCCAACAGAGTCACATTCTGCGGCAGACCCAGTATTTTGCCTGCTGCCGCTGCGTCCATTAATCCAGTGTGGACTGTTCCCAGCCCCAGCGCATGTGCTGCCAGCGATAGATTGTGCACCGCCAGCGCCACATCGAACATGTACCAGTAGTCGCCTTTATCCGTAGCTGGCAAGCTCATATCGTCTTCGCCTTTGTAGTATCCCGAAAGCCCGCGCTCGGCACAGGCGGCTATGACCACGGGCGCACCCCGCACCGCCTCGGTAGCCGGGTTGGCTCTGCCTGGCCTGGTGCCTTTCAACGTGTCTGCCAGCCTGGACTTGGTCTCCTTGTCACGTACGATGACGAACCTCCAGCACTGGGTATTAGCCCAGGATGGTGCCCAGCGTGCCGCTTCCAGCAGAATTTGCAGCGTCTCATCATTTACAGGCTTGTCGCCATATTTCCTGATACTGCGTCTGCCTTTGATAGCTTCCATTACATCCATTACTGTTGCCTCCAGATGAAGTCGAGGCTGAAGTCAGACCAGCCCGTAGAGTATGCCATTGTCCTGTGTTCTGTGTTGTACCCTTCCGCTTGTCTCCAGGTAGCGGAGGTGGGCGACGGTCTCGCCAATGGCGAACCATTTTTGCTGCGTCGGGAATTCCTCCCACGATTTGCAGTCGATGTCCCAGGTTATGTGCGGGGCTATCTGCCAGGCGTTCTTTTCGCCATCTTTCAGCGCTATCAGCGCCTCGTCGAGCCGGCTCCGGTGATGCTCCTGCAGCTCCGCAATCCTCTGCTTGTGTTCATGCCACAGGCTGCGATGTCCGGGTAAAACCAGGCTGACATCCAGCGATGACACCTTTTCCAGACTTGCCAGATAATGGCGTAACGAATCGTCCATCTGCAACCACACCGTAATGTTGGGGGTAATATCGAACAGGATGTGGTCGCCGGAGACAAAGACCTTTTTCTTGGCCTCGTAGAGGCACATGTGCCCTGGGGTGTGGCCTGGGGTATGGATGCACTGGAAGGAGTAATCACCGATGTTTATGGCATCGCCCTCTTTCACGGGGGTGAACTTTATCTCCTGCCTGGGGCTGTACTTATAGCCCGGATGGCTGCGCCAGGCTCGGTCCAGTTCCTCAGTAGGGAAACCGTGCTGTATGTAAAACTTCGAGACCTCCTGGATGTGTGCCACCTGTTTCTCATAAGTCAGAAATGCAGCCTCAGCCCAGTTGAAGTACACCTTGGAAGACTCCCTGGCAAGTGTAGCCGTCAAACCCAGGTGGTCGGCGTGTAGATGGGTGATATAGAAATCGGTCTTGTCCAAATCAACGCCCAGCTCATTCAGGTAAGACATCATGGGATTCAGGCATTCCTCGCGGTTCATGCCTGTGTCGATAATCAGAAATCGCCCATCGCCCTTTATCAAGTAGGAGTTCAAAGATTTCAGAGGGTTCTTGGGCAGCGGTATCTCCATGCGGTAAAGGTCAGGCAATATCTGCTCTATCATCTTAAATCCCCAGGCAAAACATTGTCGCTATTGTATCACCTTTCCCCTTTTCTTCCCAACACACACTTGCTACTAAATGCCGATACCCTATTGATATTTTGGCAGGCTGTGTTTAGTGTTCGAGCCGGGCACGGTAGTCACCATTCCCCGCAACCTTACTGATTATGTGGTCACCGAATACGGCATAGCCCATCTGCGCCAGAAAACTCTGAGAGAACGGGCACAGGAGCTTATAGCCATTGCCCACCCCGATTTCCGAGCTGGGCTTAAAAAACAAGCCTCCGAGCTATTCTAATCAACAGGCTTTCGGAGCCTCGAATCCGTGATATGGCACCCTTCTCCCTTCCCCGTCTATGAGTTCTGCCCAAGAAATCTGGGCAGGGGGTTGTTGGTAGGTTGAAAGCCAATAAGGGCAAAGCTATAATTTGCAGGTTCCAAACAATCATGCTTTCAATCGAAGACATCCTGTACCAGGTTACCAGGCCTGCCCGCTACACTGGGGGGGAGTGGAACAGCATTGTCAAAGACTGGGATAAGACGCCGATTCGCGTTGCCCTGGCTTTTCCTGATACTTATGAAGTGGGCATGTCCAACCTGGCATTGCCCATCCTCTACCGTATACTCAACGGTCAGCCCGATGTGCTGGCAGAAAGGGTCTATGCCCCCTGGGTAGATATGGAGTCTATGCTGCGCCAGCATAACCTGCCGCTTTTCAGCCTGGAGACGAAAAGACCCCTGGCTGATTTCGACATCGTCGGCTTCTCCCTGGGCTACGAGCTAACCTATACCAACGTGCTCAACATGCTAGACATGGCACGAATCCCTGTTTTCGGCAGCCAACGAGACAGTTCACATCCCCTGATAATCGCCGGTGGCAGTTGTGTCCTGAATCCTGAGCCTATGGCTGACTTCATCGACCTTTTCCTAATCGGCGAAGCGGAAGAAGCCATTTTGAAATTCCTGGATGTCTTCCGCGAATACAGGGGAGATAGGGGGCGATTGCTGCGTCAGGCAGCCAGGCTCTCCGGTATCTATGTTCCCAGTCTTTATCAGGTTAAATACCACAAGGATGGCACACTGGCTTCATTCAATCCTAAAGCCTCCGAAGCCAAGCCGGTCATAGAAAGGCAGATGGTGGCCAGGCTACCACGGCCTGTTACCAATCCGGTTGTCCCTTATGTCGAGGTGGTTCACGACCGCGGCGCAATCGAAATTCAGCGAGGCTGCACACGGGGATGCCGCTTCTGCCAGGCAGGCATGATATATCGACCGGTGCGTGAGCTTGAGCATGATGAGGTAGTCGAAGCTGCGGAGGCGTTGGTGCGGAACTGCGGCTACAATGAGATATCGCTGGTCTCTCTGAGCAGCGGCGACTTCCATGATATCGATAAGCTGGTATCCCGTATGGCAGGCCCATGCCTGAGGGACAATCTCATGCTCTCATTGCCCAGCCTTCGCTTAGACACATCCTCTATAAAACTGATTGAATCGTTGCCCTGGAGGCGCAAGACTACCCTCACTTTTGCCCCGGAAGCCGGCAGCGAACGATTGAGGAAAGCAATCAACAAGA
>VGOO01000091.1 GCA_016875925.1 Chloroflexota bacterium | reverse complement strand
GGTCACGTCCAGTTCGTGCTAACATCAGAAATTATTGATGAGTACTTCAGAGTAGCTGATATCCTCTCTGGCAAATTCGCCAGTGTCGAAATCAGCCCGATTCTAACCTTGATTATAACTCACTCTGAGATAATTCAGGTCTCGCCTCTCTCACGACAAGTCTGTGAAGATCCTGATGATGATAAATTCCTGGCTTGTGCATTGGGCAGTGAAAGCAAGATCATTATCAGCGGAGATAAACATCTACTCAAAATGTCAGGATATCGGGGAATAACTATTATCACTCCCCGTGCATTCGTTGAGCAACACCTTAAGAAACAGCCGTGAATGTAACGTCTTTATGAGCTTCAAGTCGCAAGTTGCAAGCAGCGGGAGATTGCTTCGTCATCCTTCTGCTGAAGGATTTCATCGCGGTGACAGGGGGCTTTGTCTGATTGAAAGTACATTGTTGCGGCTTTATCTGGTTTGAAATCGCCCCATGAATTTCAAGAATCCTATCCGGTTTCCGTCAATCTTGACCTTGCCTTCCTTCAGGGCAGTCGCTGTATCCAGCATTTTTAATGCCATCATGGTGTAGGTCTTGGAATCGGTGGTGAGCGTAGCCAGGGGTTGGGGAGTGCCTGGCAGCGGAGTGCCCTCTGCTATTTCGGCGATGCCGTTCCTCACGTTGACTATGAAGCGCTGGTTGACGTCGGGGAAGATAAAATGGACACATTCTGTGATGCTCCTTGCTTTTTCCGGGTCGAGGTACACTGCCATATTAGCGAATATCCTCTCCAGGGGGACGTTGGCCACCAGCTCCTCGGGCAGTTTGGAGGTTGATATTGGAGGCATGCCCTGGGTGCGCTCGATGGCTGATTCCAGGAGGTAGCCTCTGCCGTTGGTGTTGTGTACGGTCTCTGCCAGCCTGGTATATGCCTCTGCCAGCTTTGCGGATACTGTTTTAGCCAGCTTATCGCTGGCCAGGCCGCTATCTTCGAGCTTAGCCAGCAGGTGAATTGCCCAGCGAGCATCGCCTTCCTGCAGTGCCTGGGCAGCTAATTCCAGCACCTTATCGGGGCCACCCATGAGCGTGATTTCGCGCTTGGCGGCCTCGTTATGGTTCATGGGGTAAAGCTTGTCTGGCCTGCCGTCGAACCAGCCTAGCGAGTTGGTGTAGATGGCGCGGGCAGACCAGTCAACCTGTCCGTACCACTCGCGCAGGTAGGGCAGGTTGGCCAGATGTGGTTGCAGTTTTATGCTCTCGGTGATGGTATCTATGTCCTCACCGCGGTTTGCTCTTCTCACCACTTCGTCTCGGACCCACTGGATGGCATCGCGGTAGTTGGTCAAGACCTCAGCGATTTTCTCCTTGCCGTGTATAGGATTGGTGTGACCTGGGACAAGATGTTCTGGTTCCAGCCGCCGCATGGCATCGATGCTTTTGATCCAATCATCAACCGGGCGGGGGCTGGTGCCGCGGATGGTGTAAAGATTAGGAAAAACGTGGTAGAAATTATCGGCGGCAAGCAGTGTCTTGTCTTGTGGTATCCAGACAAAGAGAGTGTCGGGCGTTTCTCCGTGTGCCTCGTGCATTTCTATCTTCAAGCCGCCGAAATCCAGCGTTTTGTTTCCGGAAAAAAATTTTGTAGGCATGACAACCCCCACCTCAGCCATGTCTTCTATGGTATAGAACTCCAGTATAGGGCCTATGGAAGAGCATGGGAGGGCTTCCCTAGAGACGTGGTAGCCCATCTGTCGCCAGCCACGCCTGGTCTCTGCAGGGGCGAATAGTCCGTACTGTTTGAAGAAATGCTCAATGAATGGGTCTGTAGCCCAGATTTCAGTGTCCTTTTCCTTCCAGACCGTGGCTCCGCCGATGTGGTCGATGTGGCTATGTGTGTAGATGATTGCCTTGATTGGGCCCGGAGGTGCTTTCTCTGAAAGCGCTTTCTTTACCGCCCTGGCTTCTGCGGGGCAGATGGAGCAATCGACTATTATGTTTCCCTGTGGGGTGTGAATGAGCGAGGTGACGGCGAGACCAAAGCCCAATGCCGTCCAGACATGCTCTGAAATCTGTTCTATCCGTGGCGGTCCGATGAACTCGTCTCGGTGTTGCTGGATAGCCTCAGCACCAGTGGCGGTTGATGGTTGTTGAGGGGGCTGGCTACAGCTCGTATTGATGCTTATCAAGATGGAAATTGCCAGTAGTAGAGATGTTTGCCTGAGAGCAGTAGTCAAATTCGCCATGGGAATCTCCTCCTTTTTCTGTGTAGAGCCAGCCCTTGTTTACTTGTCGTAGCCCCCGACCTGGGTGTTCTTTACTGAGTTGCCAGTGCTATTCCTTTATTCAGGGCTATGAGATTATCTTCCACTTCTTTTGGGAACATATCCTGGATTGCGGCTTTTAATAGTTCTTTGCTCGAGATAGTGCTAATAGCACTGGGCTCCTGTCTCTGAGCAGCTATCAAGGAGGGCGGTCTTGCCCTTGTAGTGAGTGAGGTAAGGGCAGATGTCGGTGCAGGCGCTGCGAAGTGCGCATAGCTCTTCGCCAATGACCTCGGTTAGCAGGTCATTGCAGGTTTTGGCGGCAATAACCATTAGAGCCCTCCTTGCTGCGATTTCGAAACGGCCTTGGAGCGCTTTTTGTGATGGCAATCTGGATTTGAGGTCTGGAAGCCTTTACTTTTCTTGGCTCAGTTTGACCAGTGTCTTGGTAGGCTTGAATACATCGGTTTTGTATTCCTTGGCCAGGTCTTCCAATCTCTTAACTATCTTTTCGTAGCCTATCATCTTGGCCATCTGGAATGGGCCTATGGCTGAACCACCGCCATTAACCATGGCGGTATCGATGACATCCATGCTCTTGGCAACGCCAAGCTCAAGTAGCTTGGTTGCCTCGTTTACCTGAATGGCGGCCATATCGGTGGGGTCAAAATCTGCCCTTTCCTTGGCTAAATCAATGGTAGGCCTACCTTTAGACCAGTCGAATATGCCATGACCTGTCTTTTTCCCCAGCTTGTTGGCATCGATAAGCTCTTTCCACCATCTGGCTGGCTTGTAATCTGGGGAGACTCTGTCGGCATAGTAAAGTGCGCTGTGATAGCCGACGTCCAGGCCGGTGAAATCCATTATCTCGTAGGGGCCCATGGGCATGCCCAGTTTTCTCATTTTGGCATCTACTCCCTCGGCAGCGTTTACACCCCACTTGTCCAGCAGCTTGCCCAGGTAAATCATAGTGGGTGCATTGACACGGTTGTAAATGAAGCCAGGGGAGTCCTTTTCTACTCTCACTGCCACTTTACCCATCCTGGTTATCAGGTCACGTGCCAATTGCATGGTTTCTTCGCTGGTCTTGTCACCCTTTATGTATTCGACCAGCTTCATTAAGACAGCAGGATTGAAGAAGTGGATGCCGACGACCTTATCCGGTCTTCCCGTGGCTGCTGCTATTTCTGTGATGCTCATGTTGGAGGTATTTGAAGCCAGTATGGCATGCTTGGGTGCGGACTTATCCAGGTCGGCGAATATCTTCTTTTTGAGGTCCAGAATTTCAGGTGCTGCTTCGATGACAAAGTCCACGTCTTTTGCGGCCTTTTCCAGGTCTGTGAAGGTCTGTATGCTGGCCTGCATTGCCTTTTCGGCTTCCTGTGTAATCTTTTGCTTCTCCACGAATTTTGCCAGGCTTTCCTTTATCCTGCCGAGGCCCTTGTCCACAAATTCCTGCTTGATGTCCGACATGGCTACCTTATAGCCGGCGAGCAGAGCTACTTCGGCAATACCGTGGCCCATGTCTCCAGCGCCTACTACTCCGATTTTCTTAATGTCCTCTAGTTTCATGTTATGACCCCCTTTTTATTTTAGAATTCATTTTTTGTGCTAGATATCTATTCTCCCGTGAATACCGCCTCGCGCTTCTGGAGGAAGGCTGTTATGCCCTCCACGGCATCTTTCGATTGTCCTACCAAACGTGAGCCATCCAGCTCGATTTTAAGGCCTTCTTCGAAGGACGAATTAAGACCGCGGAATACGGAATCGAGTATGGCTTTGACGGCAAGTGGTGCTTTCTTAGACAGTTCTCTAGCCAGTTCCTTGGCGTCCTTTAGCACCTCGCCGGGCTTGGAGACCTTGTTGATTAGCCCGATGCTCAGAGCTTCGGGTGCTCTTAGCCTCTTGCCGGTGAGGAGCAGTTCCAGCGCCTTGGTCTTTCCGATGAGCCTGGGCATCCTTTGTGTTCCCCCCCAGCCCGGGATGATTCCCAGATTGATTTCTGGCAAGCCTATGACGGCTCCCTCGGCGTCTACCATGAACCTGAAGTGGCAGGCCATAGCCAGCTCACAACCGCCGCCCAGGGCAAAGCCGTTGATGGCTGCGATTACGGGCTTAGGGCCGCCTTCAATCTTGTTAAAGACCTCATGTCCCTTGCCTGGAAGCTGTGCCGACTCGGGAGTTCCGGCGGTCTTGACGTCAAAACCTGCCGAGAATGCCTTCTCGCCGGCACCGGTGATGACAATGGCTCTTACGGCCTTGTCTTTTTGCAGTTCGTCAACTGCATCGCCGATTTCGGCCATTACGGGATAACTGATGGGGTTGGCTGGTGGCCTGTTCAGAGTGATGATTCCGATGTTGCCCTCGCGTTCGACGGTGAGATACTGGTAGCTCATAAACTCCTCCTGTTTATATATATTTTCGAGGCATTGGCACGATGCCTCCAAATCCTTGTCTGAGTTTGTAGTTACACACTATAATGTTGTAGCCTGGAATCAGAGCATTGGAAAACACAAATGCCACTGATAACTGTACAATTTTATACACTGTGGCGTCAATACCTGGGGGTCGACCAGGTGTCTATTGAGGCTGAGAGCCTGGAAGACGCCTTAAATCAAATCGACCAAAGATATGG
>VGOO01000090.1 GCA_016875925.1 Chloroflexota bacterium | reverse complement strand
TGAGGAAGAATCTGGATACAAAGCGAGCCTGGTAAAGGAAGCACCTTCGCTTTCTCCCTGCCGCTAAAATCGAAATAACCTGGTTAAGAGGAAATGCCATGAAAGTTCTTGTCATCGAGGACAACCCTGAAATCCAGGAGGCAGTGTCACTCACCTTTGAGCTTAACTGGCCCGATGCCAAGGTGCTCGCCGCATTAGAAGGTTCCGCTGGCATCACCAAGGCAGAAACTGAGTCTCCAGACATGATTATCCTGGACCTCGGATTGCCCGATATGGAAGGCTTCAAGGTGTTGAAGGAAATTCGCGGCTTCTCTGACATCCCTGTAATCATCTTGACGGTGAGAAAAGACGAGATCGACAAAGTCAGGGGATTGGAATTGGGGGCTGACGACTATATTGTTAAGCCGTTCAACCACATGGAGCTCCTGGCACGAGTTAGGGCAGTCCTACGCCGCAGCCATATCCCTGAGCTCAAGGGGACGGACATGCCATTCGTCACCCAGAGCTTGACAATCGATTTTGCAGCCAGGACTGTAGTCAAACTCGGCAAGCAGGTGAGGCTCACCCCCACAGAGTTCAATCTACTCCAATATCTAGTCAGGAATGAAGGCAAAGTGCTGAGCCATCATGCCCTGCTGGCAAAAGTCTGGGGTGAAGAATACACAGATGCCACCGAGTATCTAAAGGTTTACATACAACGCCTTCGCGACAAGCTGGAAGATGACCCAGCAAACCCCAGACTGATCCTCAGCGAACGAGGCGTAGGTTATAAGTTCACAAAGCCAGACTAACCAGCCCTTCCACCAAATATTTACCTTATGTTTACCAGCACGTTTACTCCTAGCTGCTAAACTTAGAGTATAAGGCTAGGAGGTATGGCTATGAACCAGATTCTAATCATGTCCAACGACCCGATATTGAAGGAAAAGAACACCGAAGTCCTGACAGCAGGTGGTTTTCGCGTGTTCACCGCCTCAGATGCCCTGGACGGACTGCTCAAGGTGGATAAGAACGGCTTCGACGCCATCATTATAGACGACGAGCTGACAGACATGGACGGCTTTGGAGCTTGCCAGAAGATACGGCAGTATTCAGACATCCCCATTGTCCTTCTAGGCGCAGAGCCAGAAGAAAAGGTGTGGGCCAAAATTGATGACCTGGGCTTTGACATGTACTTAAAGAAGCCTGTTAGCCCACGGGAGCTAATGGCTCGCGTCAAAGCTGCATTAAGACGAGGCCACTCCAAAGAAAAGCCAAAGGCATTTCAAGATACCGAGCCTGTATATACCGAACCCGCACCTGATGAAACAAGGGCAACCCGGAGAGGAAAACAACCAGAGAGCCAGCCGACACCAGTAGTCCCTCTGCAAGATACTGCACCACTTCGCATGCAGAAAGACATGGACACGGGCAGATTTCAACAAACACCGGGCTCGGTTGATTCCCAGCGCACTCCTGTGGTTCCCAGGCAGGTGACTATACCAGCATCCGCACAAAAACCAGTAGAGGTGACCCCAACACCACAAGTTCAAAGACCAACTAGCGCCCCACCCACACCACCAACAGGCATATCCCAACCAGGCACTGGCTTCGAGCTATGGAAAGATGCCAGGGTAGCTAAATTGATCGACGCCCTGCTAATCGGCAGAATTACTGAAATCAACCCTGTGATAGACATATCTCTAGCAGCCGGTTACGCCTATCCCGAAGCTGATAGACTACTGGAGACCGCCGGAGATGAAACAAGGCACATTTTAGATGCTCTAGTAACTAACAATATCCTGAGCAAAAAGCTTTTCGAGAAACTTTATGTAGACTCAGACGGCTCCTTCCAGTTGGTCCCCGTAGAGCGCTGTCCAAATTGCGACTTGGGCAACTTGACCAGGGGGCAACTGGTGGAGCATTTCGTCTGCGGCAATGTCGGGCTTGACAGCGACTATAAGAGCGGGCACGCCTACGTCTGCCCCAAATGCCATAGAGAGCTCAAGCTGGTGGGCACTGATTACCGCAGCCTTGGAATGCGTTACAGGTGCTCAGATTGCCATGAAGTCTTCGCTACCCCCGCGACCAAGTGGCGCAACTCCAAAACCGGCAAAATCTGGACTGCTCAGCAGCTCCAGGAGGTAGACCTCTTTTCCTATAGCTTGGTCACAGATAAGAGAGATTGGTTGGAATTTCAATTACAGCCAAAGGCACAACTGATCGAATTCCTGAAACGACAGGGATATCAAGTAGAAGAACTGGCCCAGATACACGGCAAATCTGGCGCTCTCCACACCATTGACATCCTGGCCACCATGAACGACGGCATCGTAAAACTCAATCTCGGTGTAGGCATTCTGACAGCAACACACGGCGAATCAGAAGTCGGCCTCGACGAACTGTTCAAATTCGACACCAGGGCATACGACATGGGACTGGAACACAAGGTTGCCATAGCCATGCCACGTCTGAGCCTTGAAGCACAGAAATTTGCCGAGAGGCAAAGAATCACGGTCTTCCAGGCCAGAGACCTGGGCTCCTTCATGACCTACCTGTATAGTAAGCCGCGGCCACCAGTAGTTCCTCTGACTGCTGCTGGGGGACGTTATCTGGAAGGCACTGGCCCTGTCCCTGGTGGCATAGCCAGCCCTGAGAGCCAGCTTGTCGGCTTCCTGAAACATCGCGGCTATGAAGTTTATCAAAACGCTGAAATTGTTGGCAGGTCCGGCACCGAACACATCTTTGACATCTTCGCCCAACGGGATGACGGCATCATCATACCAACCGTCGCCGTGGCTATCACCAGGGCTGAGAAAGGTCGAGCTGTAACCATAGACCAGGTACTTCAATTCGATACCAAGGCTTACGACGCAGGCATCCGCAACAAGGTACTGGTCGCTATGCCAGCCATCAGCCCTGATGCCAAGCAGTTTGCCACCCAACAGCGGGTGCAAGTATTCGAAGGCAACGAACTGGATACGATGATTCGCACTTGGGCATCTCAACGTTAATCAAAGAGAACTAAGTCTGAGTCGATTAATAAGAGAGCTTGCCTACCACCGCAAGGACAATAACAAAATGAAGAAAAGCATCTACATAGTGGCTTTCCTGGGCCTGGCCCTTTACGGTCTGATAATCCTGGCTTCTCCAGACCTGACCACGCTGCTAGCAGGCGGCGCTGGTATTGTGACTGCAGTGTTCTTCATAGTATTGGCACTATTGGGCATAAGACACCCCGGAACAAGACATCGCATGCCCTGGCTATACATGGCACCTCTCACACTCATGTTTTTGGTTATACCGCTAATCTTTACAGTCATACTCTTTATCAAAGGGCAACTCAACATTCTACTCATAATCGTGATGGTTTCGCTTGCTTTCAGCTTCTTTTACACCTTCCTCAACATCCCGTTGGCAGTCTATCACAAGTATGAGGAAATCAAGCTGGGAGAAAAATACCTGGACCACTACCCGCCAGTAAGTATTCTCGTCCCCGCTTTCAACGAGGAGAAGTGCATCGCCGGCACGTTAGAAACCCTGCTCGAAGCCGACTATCCAGACAAAGAAATAATCGTAATTGACGACGGCTCCACAGATGACACGCTCAAGATAGCCAAATCCTATACCAAGCGCGGCATCAAGGTATTGCACAGGCCAAACGGCGGCAAGGCTGCAGCGCTGAACTATGGCTTGCAACTCGCCAATGGTGAAATTATCGTCTGCGTCGATGCAGATAGCATGATCGTGCGGACAGCTCTCATCGAGCTTGTCCGCAGATTTGAGGATGATAGCGTTGTCGCTGTCGCCGGCAATGTCAAGGTGTACAATCGAGACAAGATTTTAACAGCCTGCCAGGCGTTGGAATACATCTTCGACATCAACATAGCTCGAAGAGGTCTTGACCTTTTCGGAGCCGTGGTTGTGGTTCCCGGCTGCCTCGGAGCCTTTCGTGCCGAAGCCTTGCTGGAAACTGCAGGCTGGGATGTAGAGACAGTGGTCGAAGACTTCGACACCACGGTAAAAATTGCCAAGAGGAGCGCTTACGATGGCAGACATCCAGAGGCCAAGATAGCTCACATGGAAGCCCCCGACTTCCAGGTGGCTACCAAAGGCATGAAAACAGGCAGGGTAGTCCAGGCCAGCTCGAAAGCCATCGCTTACACTGAGGGGCCAGAGACAGTACGCGGCTTATGGAAGCAAAGGCTACGCTGGTATAGGGGCAATTTCCAAACCATGTGGAAACACAGGGACGCCTTCACCAATACCAGGTTTGGCAGTTTGTACACTCTAAGTTTTCCCTACGTCCTTATCTCAATGATTTTTGTTCCCATCTCTATGTTAGCAGTCATCATAGCAGGTGGCATGGCCATCATAGGCGGCGACGGTATGCCTCTCCTCCTGATTTTTGGTGTCTTTGTAATACTGCAATACCTGGTCTCGATACTGGCCATAGAGATGGATGACGAAGACCTGAAGCTGGCTCTTTACGCTCCACTAAGCGTTGTTGGCTACAAGCACCTGCTCGACCTCGCCAAGCTGAAGGCCGCTTTTGATGTGATGACCAACCGAAGCATGGGCTGGGACAAGCTGGATAGGATAGGGATTTACCAGATGGAACTCGAACGAAAGGGCCAGACACAACCGCAACTAGGTAGCAAGCCTGTTTCAAGTAGCACTTCTGCACCACACACTAACCCATAGGTACGATACCCGAATGAAATTCGGTTAATTACTAATGTCAGGGCTGCCCTATACGTCCCATGTCAAAAGTGAAAAGAAACACGATGTCAATCAGAGGGAGAATAACTTGATAGCCAGGGCAGTTTCGTTGGGAATGCTTCTAATAACAGCACTCATCTTGCTCCCATCAGAAAGCAGTTGCCGACCCTCTCGCCCACCCATCGCAGCTCACATCACATATTTTGCTCCAGCTTCAGGAACCTATTACCCCCAAGATGAGGTAGTTTCCTACCTGCAATTCAAAAATACGGGCAGAGAACCCTGGAATTTCTGGGTTGGCTATAGCGTCATGGACCAGGCTGAGCAATGGTATCACATAACTTCACACTCAGTTATGCTAA
>VGOO01000089.1 GCA_016875925.1 Chloroflexota bacterium | reverse complement strand
TCCTTTGAATGTAAGCGCCTCGCTTCCTTCTAAAAATTGTTTGACCTGCTCTACTGTAGTTAACTCTTTGTCGTTCATGATAAGTTGCATGTCCCAATCATAAACGAGACGCCTGTCTGTTCAGGCTCATCCTGTATTAGAAATCGATACCTCCTCCAGGCTCATCTTGTATTGGAAGAGACTCCCCCTTGACAAATCCTAAGGAACATGATAACATATCAATATTCATATATTGACATATACAGAGAGCTAGGATGCCGGAATATAGTCAAGAGCTTTACAGTCTTAAGGCCGAGCTGTGCAAGACATTTGCCGACCCCAAGCGACTGATGATTATCAATGAGCTACGGAATGGCGAATGCACTGTGGGCGACTTAGCCCGTGTAATGGAAACCCCGCAAGCCATCGTATCCCGCCACTTAGCCATTCTGCGCGACCGCGGCGTGGTCAAACCCCGCCGTGAAGGCAACAACGTCTATTACAGCCTCACCGACCCACAGATAATGGCGGCCTGCGACCTGATGCACCAGATACTGCTGAACCAGATAGAGAAGAACAAGGAACTGGCCGAAAGGCTTATAGCTTAAGGAAAGGAGATGTGACAATGCCGGAAGAACATGTCTGCTACCACTGCAGGATTGTATTCGAGAAACCCGAAGCGGACAAGGCGAAGGAAAAAGAAGCAACCAAGTGTCCGTATTGTGGCGGCGTGGACGTCCAGAAGCTGGATGAACAGGGAAACTACCGCTTCATCCGCAGGATGTCATTTGGCTGAGGGTGAGCAGCTAGAGGCCGTGAGCCTTAATAAATAGCTCAACTAACAAAATATAAAGGAGAAAAGGTAAAATGGCAGAGAAGAAGGATGGAGCATTGATAATTCTAATGAGTGGAGACATGGACAAGGCTTTTGCAGCTTTTACCATAGCTACCGGGTCAGCGGCTGCAGGAAAGGCGACCTCGATGTTTTTCACCTTCTGGGGCATAAAGGCTATTCAGAAGGGCAATTTCACCGGCCAGAGCTTCTTCGGCCGCATGATGTCTATCATGAACCGTGGCGGTATTAACCGCATCGGCCCCTCGCGTTTCAATTTCTGGGGCATCGGCCGCTGGATGTTCAAGAAGATGATGAAGGACCACAAAGTTACATCCCTGGAAGAACTCCGGCAAATGGCAATCGACCTGGGCGTGAGGCTCATGCCCTGCCTGACTAGCATGGAAGTGATGGAGATAAAGCAGGAAGACCTCATCCCAGAGGCCGAAGAGCCCTGCGGCGTGGCTACCATGCTGGAGCAGGCTTTCCAGTCCGGCGCCACATTCTTCATCTAAACAAGGAGGCTGAAATGGCAGAAGAAATCAAGGCAGACCAGACTATCAATTTGGAGGGACTTCTCTGTCCTATACCTGTGGTCAAGGTGAGCCAGGCTATCAAAAGCCTGCCCGTGGGCGGCGTGCTGGCAGCTACTGCCACCGACCCCGGCGTGCTGGCTGACATCCCAGCCTGGGCGCGGAGCACCGGCAACGAACTCCTCTCCATGAACCGCGAGGGCAAGCTTATCAAATTCTTCGTGAAGAGGACGAAGTGAGCGCCCTGCAGATGGCCGCCGCCGGAATTGCCCTCGCCGGCGCCGCCGTCTTTGCAGCAGGTGTCATAGCTATCCTGATTGCCGTGCAGCGGCGCCCCTATAGCCGCGAACTAGCACCCATCAAAGGCTCCCCGGCGCGGGGCGTGCTCTGGGCTTTCACCCTGGGCATGCTGCCCCTGGCTAAGGAAAGCGCTCGCATACACTGGGTAGCTTACCTCCGCGGCATAATCTTTCACATCGCCATTTTCGTCAGCGTCGCCTACCTGGTAGCTACCCCGTGGCTAGCCCAAATACCGGAGCCGCTGCGGCTCTGGCTAGCGGCTCTGTTTGTGTTAGGCGCCATCCTAGGGCTGGCAGGATTCGGCATACGACTAGCCGAACCAACCATGCGACTCCTCAGCACTCCTGATGACTACTTTGCCCTGGCATTGACCACATTATTCATGGCTTCTGCTGCCATGTCAGCCTATGCCACGAACTATCTGCCCGCCTTCTGGGTCATCTCGGGCATAACCATGGCTTACGCTCCCTTTGGCAAGCTCAGGCACTTCATCTATTTCTTCTACGTCCGCATTTTCCTGGGCTTGGTCTTTGGCCGACGTGCCGTACTGGAGTAATAAGATGACAGCGACCACAATAGCTGAAAAAGACAAGATGACTTTGGCCAGGGAGATGCTGGAGAAGCTGGTTGACCGCAGGGTGCTGGCAGCGCTGGAGGTATGCGTCCGCTGCGGTATCTGCACCGAGAGCTGCCACTACTACCGGTCTAATCCCAAGACTGAGCACACGCCCTATTACCGCGCCGAGCAGGTGCGCCGCGTGTACCGCCAGTTCATGGACCCAGTTGGCCGTGCTTTCCCGCGCTGGTTCGGTGCCAAGCCCACCGCAGATGAGGCGCTGTCCAAGCTGGCAGAGACCGCTTTCGCTACCTGCACGCTATGCCATCGCTGCACCTTCGAATGTCCCTTCGGCGTAGAGACTGCCGAGATAATGCGGGTAATGAGGTCGGTGGCTACCGCCACTGGCTACGGCCCTGAGATGCTCATAGAAATAGCCGGCGCTGCCATCGCCAAGGAAGAGAACGCCGACCTGTTTCGCGACATTTTCCTGGACCAGGTGAAGGAGCTGGAGAAGGAAGTGCAGGATGCGCTGGGCAGCTCCAAGGCCAGGATACCGGTGGAGCAGAAAGGCGCCCGCTTTCTCTACGTGCCTCTGGCCGGCGCTCACACCATCGTCCCCCAAGCTATTATATTCAACGCAGCCAAGGAGTCATGGACTTTGAGCATGTTTGACACAGCTAACTACGCCCTCTTCCTGGGAGATGCTGCCAAGTCTAAGCGCATCGCCCAGCGCATCATCAAAGAAGCCGAGACGCTCAAAGTTAAAGAGATGATTATCACCGAATGCGGCCACGGCTATACCGCCATGCGCTGGGAAGTCCCCAAGTGGTTCGGCCGACCTTTACCTTTCGGGTTACGCAATATCATCGAAGTGCTGGACGAGTATATTCGAGATGGTGTAATACACGTGAACCCAACTACCAATGGAGAGCCAGTCACCTATCATGACTCCTGCAATCTGGGGCGCAAGGGCGGCCTGCTGGAAGAACCGCGGCGCGTGATACGGGCTGTGGTCGGAGATTTCCGCGAGATGACACCCAATCGGCTGCACAGCTATTGCTGCGGCGCCGGCAGCGGGTTAGTGGCCACCCCCGAATGGACGGACATCCGTCTCGAGGCTGGAAAGCTGAAGGCGGAGCAGATTCGCCAGACGGGAGCCAAGATAGTGGTCACCTCCTGCGACAACTGCCGCCACCAGTGCGGTGAGCTAAGCGAGCACTACAACCTGGGAACCCAGGTGACCAGCATCTCAGAGTTGACTGCCAAAGCACTGGTTTAACCTGCGCAACCTTGTGCCTCCGCCCAAAACAGTATGTAGGGGCGTACTTTCAGAGCCTTTCCTCGAGCGAAGCGAAGGGTACGCCGGCGAGACGGGCGGGTTTAAAAACCCGCCCCTACAAAGCCAAGTTCCCTTTTTCCTACTTGCCACCCGCCTATGGGTCCTTCCTGTTAAGGATGGGTGGCCGTTAAACAGGTGACATCTAAAAAAGATTGCGCCCCACCAGGAAAGCGAGCAGCAGACCAAGCACGAAGTACACCAGCCAGCCCACAATGCAGATGGCTATGGCACGCCAGGTGGACACGTCCAGCGCCTGCCTGACGCCGATGACCACGCCAATCAATACCCAAATCGAGGCGCCGAGGTTGATGACACCGCCGACATACGGAATAAACGAGAGAATTTTGAGCACGCCAGGCGATTGTGCAAAGCCGACAGTCCTCAGCAGCTCACTCCAGGTGCTTGAGGTGTTTGGGCCTTTGAGCACGGTGGTGCCAAGCAAATAAGTGATACCTGCCCAGGCAAGCCAGCCGAGCAGGGCAACAGCTATGCCACCTAGCAGCCCCCACAGAAAGAACATAGGTCCCTTACCGGACATCAGCCCCGCTATGCCTGAACCGATGCCCGCAGCCACGGCGGCTATTATCACCACCCACATAGCTGGCATGGTAGCCTTGCTATCAGCCTCCACCTCCTCATAGAGATTGACCTCGAGCTTCGCTGCTCGAATCATTCTGTTGACCAGGGAACTTGAGTCTGCCATTTTTCCTCCTTTGCGTCAGTCTCAGCGAAAAAGTATATCATACTGTAAATAACCGTTGCAGACAGACAGTTCATTCTGGGGCACTACCGGGGTATAATTAAAATGGTCTTAGCACCTGTTTGGTGCACAAAGGAGAGATGCCGATGGAGAAGGAACAGTTCGACCACCTGACCAGGCTGTTGGAAGACATCAAGAAATTGCTGGAACAGCATGACAAAAGGCTGACAAGCATAGAGAAGGCACTGGATGCTGTTAAATCACAGACGAAAGGCAAGGGCATAAGCAAGCGCTTCTTCGACTCCATGCAAGTATGAACCCGTATACTTACCAGCAACAACAGATAGAAGCCGCTGCGCAGCTAATGCAAGCTACCCGCAAGTGGCTGCGCTATGCGGTGGATTTCCCCTCTGCACACCCTACGGAGTATGCGGAAAACAACACCGTGCTGGGCGAATATTTCCAGCTCAAGAACTCGAACCATGCTCCCCTTGTTATCCTGGTGCACGGCTGGGGTGACCACAGCATCATCCCCTGCCGGCTGCTGGCGCCGGCTCTGCTCAATAAGGGGTTCAACTGCTTCATTCTGTACCTGGTGTTTCATTCGAAACGCATGGCTGAGGTGATCAAGCCCCGGCTTCCGCTGCTCACCCCGGAGGAGTGGTATCAGGGCTATCAGGTGTCAGTCATCAACATCCGCCAGGTGATAGACTGGGCCAGCACTCGGCCCGAGATAGACTCAGAACGCATCGGTATTGTTGGTGTCAGCATGGGAGGCTTCATCTCGTCCATAGCTATGGGCGTTGACCAGCGCATCAAGGCGGGCGTGTTCACCGTTGCCGGCGGCAACGCCGAAAAGCTTACCTGGAACACCCAGAACGATGCCATCAGGAAAGGCCATCCCTGCACCGAGGAAGAATGCCGCCAGGTTCGAAGCCTCTATCCCCAGTACCGTGCCGAGGTATTTGAGAAGGGATTGGAGAACGTGGTGCCAGCCAAGCAATGCT
>VGOO01000088.1 GCA_016875925.1 Chloroflexota bacterium | reverse complement strand
CTTGGTAAATACGGTCTGGATATCCTCTCGCAAAGTCCTAAACAATATGGTTGTCCTCTATGTAATTATGCACTGGAACGCTTACAAAAGGGTAATGCTATTTGGCCCAGACGGGCACGCATCTGCCGCCCAAACACTCATAACCGGGCGGGCAGTCGTCATGGATGCTGCAAGCGATGTTACCTGCCAGGAGTTGGGCTCTGGTGACTCGCCACTCAGCATAGGCTTGTCTCAGGGCAGCCACAAATGCTACCCAGAT
The DNA here is from genome assembly GCA_016875925.1 of Chloroflexota bacterium. Taxonomy (GTDB): domain Bacteria; phylum Chloroflexota; class Dehalococcoidia; order GIF9; family UBA5629; genus VGOF01. Next base: position 5,133 of record VGOO01000088.1, on the reverse strand, counting down.
CAATAACGGCGACAATGCGCTAGCCAGCACTGCCAGGAATACTGCGCCCGCATTTCTTAGTGCTGTCATCTTATTCACCCCTTTTTTTGTTCAGGCTCTTATGTAATCATCGACCTTCGCTATCTGCTTCGCAATGACTTAAATCTCTTCCAACGCATCTCTCGATATACGAAGCGAGGTGCGAGAGCTTCATCGCTTCTCCAGCCTTATTTTGGATTATAAAAGGCTGCTTATCGTCTGGCTGTCGATGCAGGATTAACCTGCTCCTGGAACAGCCAGGTAGATATGTAGCGCTCACCGGTATCGGGCAATATGACTACGATGAGCTTCCCTGCGTTCTCTTGTCTTCTGGCTACCTCCAGTGCTGCCCAAGCGGCTGCGCCCGAGGATATGCCTGCTAGTATCCCCTCTTCTTTGGCCAATCTCCTAGCGATGTTTCCAGCGTCCTCGTTGGTCACTTTGATTATCTCATCAACCGTCTCCAGCCTCATGACATCGGGTATAAAGCCGGCGCCGATGCCTTGAATCTTGTGGGGGCCAGGCTTGCCGCCGGAGAGAACTGGTGAATCGGCGGGCTCGACGGCGATGACCTTGAAATCGGGCCTTCTCTTCTTTATCACCTCAGCTACGCCGGTAACTGTGCCACCAGTACCCACACCTGCCACCAGGATGTCCACCTTGCCATCGGTATCCTTCCATATCTCCTCGGCGGTGGTCTCGCTATGTATCTTGGGATTAGCCGGGTTCTTGAATTGCTGCGGCATAAAGTAGTTCTGGTTCTCAGCCACCAGTTGCTCTGCTTTCCTTACGGCACCGGTCATGCCCTCGGTACCTGGCGTTAGCACCAGTTCAGCGCCGAAAATAGCGAGGATATGTCGGCGCTCTATGGACATGGTCTCCGGCATGGTGAGTATCAGACGATAGCCACGGGAGGCGCAGACAAAAGCCAAAGCGATGCCGGTGTTTCCGCTGGTCGGCTCCACGATAACGGTATCCTTGCCGATAAGCCCTGCTTCTTCAGCAGCCCTGACCATGGATATAGCGATGCGGTCCTTGACGCTGCTGCAGGGATTGAAGGATTCCAGCTTGGCCACTACCTTTGCTTTGGCGTCTGCCGTAATCCTGTTCAGCCTGACCAGTGGGGTGTTACCGATTAGCCCGGTGATATCGTTTGCTATCCTTGCCATTATTTTCCTCCTTGCCTTAGTAATACTGTACTTCTAGCTCGTGCCTATTTCACTGTCCATGTGCACTCCCTAATTCTTAGTGCAGCTTGCGTTCTTCTTGGATTTGACTTGCCCATCTTGTAGGACGATGACTCCTGATGCACCTTCAGCTATCTCAAGGCTATGCGTGACCATAATGATGGTTTGCCCTTCCTTGTTCAACCGGTTGAATAGGGCTAGAATCTCCCTGCCTATTTTTTGGTCCATATTGCCGGTTGGCTCATCTGCCAGCAAGAGTGAGGGTCTACTAATTATAGCTCTAGCAATGGCTACCCTCTGCTGTTCTCCACCACTGAGCTCGCCGGGCTTATGACCAGCCCTTTCTTTAAGACCTACCTTCTCCAGAAGACCCAACGCCCTTGCACGCTCGTTGTGGTCCCCCCGGAATGTCATGGGGAGCAGCACATTCTCCAAAGCAGTGAGCGATGGAATCAGGTGATACGATTGGAAAACATAGGCGATTTTGTCCCTTCTAATGCTAACAAGGGAATTCTCATCCATATTGTCTATGCGTTGTCCGTCCAAAATCACCTCCCCGCTGGAAGGCTGTTCTAATCCCCCGATAATGTTAAGTAAAGTGGTTTTTCCACAACCTGAAGGTCCCATGATGGCTATGAATTCGCCTTGATTCACGCGCAACGAAATGTCATCAAGGGCAGTAACTTTGGCTGAGCCTAAGCCGAAGCTTTTAGATATGTTGTTGACTTTGAGCATGTCTGATACCTCACAAAGACCTGAACGAATCAGCCACCTTAATTTTGGTTGCTGAGTATGCTGGATACACAGCAGCTATGGTGGAGACAGTGATCGCCAGAAGGAATGATAAGGGCAAGTATTGTGGAAGAAACGTAACGTTTGCCCCTGCGAAGATTACGGGCCCTATCGCATAGGCAAGTAATGTCCCAGCTAGGTATCCAATGATGCCACCCAGCACTCCGACAATAAATGCTTCGTAAATGAAGGCTGTTATTATTTGCCCACGTGATGCTCCTACGGCTCTCATTATTCCGATGTCCTTGATTCTCTGGTGCACGGATGACATCATGGTGCTAGCTACCCCAAAAGAACCAACGGCCAGCGTGATGCCGGCCAAGGCCAGCATGAACCTCTCCATTCTTTTCACTATGCCCGTTTCAGATTCAGCTATTTGCTTAACTGAAACTGCCCGAACTCCTGAGATGCCCTGATTGATGTCGTCGACGATGTACTCCACAGGGCAAGCGCTGCACGGAGCACGGATATCAACCGAGGAGATCAGGCCATCCTTGCCGAACTCCTTCTGCAATGTTGTTATGGGAACAAAAATCTGGTAGTCATCATTGGAACCTGTCTCATCGAGGATTCCGGCTATAACCACATCAGTTTTGTTCAATGTGATGGCATCACCAACATTTAATTTGAGCGAGTTGGCAGCTATCGCCCCGGCCACAGCTTGGTTTGCATCGGTTAAGTACTCACCTTGGCGGACTTTCCACCATGTTTTTATCCTGCTCTCTTCTACTGGTTCGATCCCAACAACTGTGGCTGATATTCCACGCACAGTGGTATTAATGTATAGTTTTGGGGAGAGCGCAGTGTCTTCTGCTTTTGCGCTGGCACAGGTGGATTCCCTTATTTTGCTTTCCGTTATTTGTCTAACTTTCATCAGTTTGTCATCGGAGATATAGTTCTCCCCAACGGCCAGGATGCCCAGGCTGAGGTCGCCAATTTTCATGTCGACATTGCTTATTGCTGGCACGACCGTCAGGTTGGCACCGTATTTGTCTACCTGATTATAGATTCTTGCCTCGCCAGCGGCGGCCATCGTTAATATGGCCACAACTGTCATAGTGCCCACAACCACTCCAAGAGCAGAATAGAATATTCTTCTCTTTCTTCGCACTACGTCCTTAATTACTAGCTGATGTAATTTCAATGGGCCTCCTCCTTATGGCTGCAACATTTGTCCTGATTCATCGGTGTGTCTGGATATTATCCACCTGCGACCACTCAGACTATTTCTCCATCTCTCAAATGGATTGTCTTCCATGCCATCTTGGCCAATTCAATGTTGTGAGTTACGATGATCAGGGTTAGGCCTTGCTTATTGAGACCTTGAAAAAGCTCCATTATTTTGTGAGCGGTGGCTGAATCCAGGTTACCTGTGGGTTCGTCAGCCAGGATGATCTTCGGCCTGTTTATCAGTGCTCTACCAATGGCTACCCGTTGCATTTCGCCGCCGCTGAGTTGGTTAGGCAGGTGCTCCGCCCTGGCCTCCAGTTCTACCATCTCCAGTATCTCGTGACTGTTGTTGCCATACCCGTTCCTCCTGGTGAATAGCAATGGCAGCTCGATGTTTTCTCTGACTGTCAAAGTGGGGAGCAGGAAGAACTGCTGGAAAACGAAGCCTATGTTATCTCGGCGGAGTTTAACCAGTGCCTTTTCCTTGAGACCGGTGGTCTCTACACCGTTTAGCCTCAGGCTACCGTGTGTTGGGCTGTCCAAGCAGCCCAACAGATTTAGCAGCGTGGTCTTTCCCGAACCAGAGGGCCCGACGATGGCCACAAAGTCGCCCTTCTTGATGCTAAAGCTGACATCTTTCAGGGCGTGTATCTCCTCGCTGCCCCGGTGGTATGTCTTGGTCAACTCTTTTGCTACAATTACATCTTCCTTCTTCATTCTAGATTACTCCGTATGGCCTCCATGGGTGTGAGGCGTGATGACTTAATGGCCGGTAATATGCCGCAGACTAAACCGATGCCGATAGAGAATGCCAGGCAGATACCTATTAGCCCTGGCTCTGGTGTCATCAACCTGCCATCGGGTGCATAAGGGATTATCCCCTTAACGAAACCTTCTATCAGGCTCGAGCCCGATATTGAGAGCAGCAAGCCCAGAATACCACCGACAACGGTGATGAGCATCGTCTCAATGAGCACCAGCTTGCCGATGTCCATGCCGGAAGCGCCAATGGCTTTCATCATACCGAACTCCCTTGTCCTTTCGTTTACAGACATGAGCAGCGTGTTTATGATGCCCACAGCGCTGATGATGATGGCTACCACAATCACAGATATGAGCAGTGTTCGTGCCGAGCCTACCAGGTTCATGATGGTGCCCATCACCTGTGTTATGGTTACTACCTGGACGTCAGGGATACTTTCCAGTTGCTTGCTGATTTCTGTTATTTGAGAGACATCCTTAACTCTGATGGCGATGGTGGTTATCTGGTCTGACTTGCCGAAAGTCTGTTGGGCGACGGAAAGAGGCAGGAAATGGAATTCGTCGTCCTGTGTTCCTGTCTGCTCCAGCACGCCCACGATGGTGAAGGGCATCTTGTCCGGCCCGAAGGGCAAAGTATCGCCGGCCTTGAGCTTCTCCTTTTCTGCCAGGCTGCTGCCTATTACCATCACCTTGTCCTCGTCGTCAGAAAAGAATCTGCCATCGACTTTCCACCAAGGTTTGAGCTGTGCCATATCTGCCATATTTACACCATAAACAATGTGTGGGGTGCCGTCCTTGAAAAACTGATGAAGCAGCATGGGGCTGGCGATGTCTATACCTTCGATGTTCTTGGCACGCTCTGCGTCTGCGTTGGACAAGTACTTGGGGATGACCCCACCATGGATGATGAGCGAGGCGGCCTCGTAGGGGCATCCTTTGGGCACAGCCAGAATGTGGATGCCCAGCCTGTCCAGCTCACCGCTGAGTTGTTTCTCGTAGCCCGAATTGAAGGACAAGAGGCTGAAAAGAACAGCTACTGCGATAGCCACTCCCAGCACGGTGAGGATGGTTCGCCCTCGCCGGCGCAGTAGGTTTTTAATGGATAGAGTAAAAAAGTTCATTAATTTATCCTCTAGAACTCCACTTTTTTGCCGATAAGGTAGGTATCACCTTTTGCCTGGGTCAGTTCACCATAGACTGTTAT
>VGOO01000087.1 GCA_016875925.1 Chloroflexota bacterium | reverse complement strand
TCAGGCTCTCACCTCCCTTCCCTGCGGGTACTCTTCTATTATACTACCATTGTCTAGCCTGTAATCCATGGTATTCTTTGGGGTCACGGTCGTTTTATGCCTTCGTTTTCTTACCCAGTATCCCCTTACCGAAGAGGATTCCAATGGTGGCACCGACTGCTGCGAGAACTGCGAAACCGATAATCACGGGAATTAGTGGGAAGCCGGCGCCTGCTCCCTTGGCTCTCTTGTTCAGGGTATGCAGCTTGCCCCTTTGTTCGCCTGTAGCCCAGTTCTCGGGGGTAATCTCGGCCCTTCTGCCCCGTTCCACTGTTACGTCTTCCTGAACTGATGCGGGGATGTATCCATGGTCGATGTTGGGGTCCAGGGTGTTTGCAGATTCGGTACTCCTGGTGACGGCGTCGAACTGAATATCATCGCCGTAGCTTTCTACTACGAAGGTGTCGCCGCCTTCTTCGACATACACTGCAAAATCGCTGTCTTCGGTGGCTGCCACATCCTCCATGGTGTATTGCCTATCGATTGACTCTCTTCCCAATGCTTGCACCAGACCCTCGAATGATGCGGCTACTAGAACCATGAAGTTGTCATCGGCAACTCCGGGTTGAATTCTGAACCGGTAGCCCAGTGAGCCTTTCCATGGCTCGAAACCGAGCAGGTCTTCGACACCTTTTCGTATTTTTTTCTTCTTTATGCTGTATAACGTGTTTTCGCCCATTAAGTTTAGGTTGTATTCGCCGTCGCTGGTGCCCTCAGCATGGATGGATAGCTTCTTGCCTTTGGGTATGATATACATCTCATGGTCGGTGAAAGCGCCGCCCATCAGAGGGATGACAGCCATTGAGCCGGGGATTTCCTGCCTTAGCTTACCTTTGCACATGCCGGTGACGTTCCCCTCTTCATCCTCAAAATAGACATCAGCGCCGGGTGTCACCCATGCAATATACCAGTCGGTCGAGTTGGGGATGTCGTGGTCGCTGAGATATGGTGCATCGGTACCAAGACGGAGGTCAGTGACAGACTCACCCATATCACCGCAGGCCTCCTCATAGTGGGAATAGTTGATGTCGTCATCCCACGTGCTGGTGGAGTCGAACTGGTAGCTCCAGTTACGGCCGTCGATAACGATGTAGGGGTAATGATTGAAGTTGTTGATGTCAGCATTGGCGTTGTGTATGCCGTTCACATGGTTAGAATCATAGACGTAAATCCGTGCGGTGCCATCTGCCATGTACCTGACCATCCAGGGGGCGACAGCGTGCCCGCTATCGCCTTCGGATATGCAGACGATACCGGGTTTATCACGCTCCAAATCTCCCTCTGTTCTGTGAAGTGTTCCCTGTGCCCCGATGATCCCTCGGTTATAGAAGGGTATTTGCACTTCTTCACCATACTGGCCAGCCTGTCTGGCTTCAATCCATTCCCTTGTGTAGGAGTTATTCTTGCCAAGTTGCCATGTGTTTAGAGGCATCTCGAGGTCGGATGGTGATATTCTGCCGTTATATATCTCCGTAGCCAAGGTGGAAAAGCCGTAGCACAGACCGCCGCCTGCAGAACCTCTAACGTGGTCATCCCAATAGTTTTCAGCGCTTACATCTCTCCAGCCCCATGATTCCACGCTCCAGCACTCGGCGTCACTGAATATCTGGCGCATTCTATTCCATGTAATGTCAAGCCCCAGGCCATCCAGGCCAAAATTATCAAAGCTTGGGGCACAACTCCATATCATTCTGATGTCCTGCGGCTGGGCAATCTGGTAGTCGCCACCTTGGGCGGTAGTTGTCTGGCCTTCACGGTCTCGCGCTTGAGCGTAGTAATAGAAACGGGTGCGAGTGGGCTGGTTATTTATCCATTCTACTGTTCGGCTTACGCTGGTAGGGCGGCTATCGAATGTAAATGGGTGGTCTATGCCGTTGATAAATATGTGGAGGGTCTGAATACCATCAGGGTCAGAAGCCTCCGCCGTTACCTGTACTCGTTGCCCGTCGTTCTTAATAAGCCGGTATCTATCCGGTATCACCCTCTCTACATCTAACCATTCAGCGGTGACTGTAACAGTGGGAGCAGTGCCTGAGCCAGTTACAGGAATGGTGACCATCCTGCTTACCGGGGATGCCGAGGGGCTGAGGTCATCAGCAAAAATCTGGTAGCTCATAGAAGGCAGTTGGGCATCTTCGGAATAGGATACTTCCAGCTCTCTCTGGCCGGCTGTAGCATCACGCCTGGCAAGCTCGATGGAACCTCTCATAATGGTGAGGTAGTACATTGCCTGGTTGTCGGTAGCTCTGGCGGTGATGGTGATGCGCTGTCCCGGCCTGGGATTTGTTGGTGTTACTGTGTAGCTGAGCGTGCAGGGTGTAGTGTCGCCGGGGGTAGGAGCTGGTGGAGTTGGTGCTGGTGTAGGTGCTGGTGCTGGTGTGGAACCTGGCGGTGCTGCTGCCACTTTATAATAGATGACCAGCTTAGGAGCCAGACTGGGATGTTCGTTGCTGTGAAAGGCGATGCTTTTATTTATGGTAGTCCAGGTAGGGCGCAAGACAACTCTGGCTGCGCGGTTACCCGCAAGGGCATCTCTAATTATGAAATCAGCTAGCTCTCCATAGCACCATCCATTTGCCGATGGCGCATTCATGTTGCCTCCCAGTGTGTTGTAAAGACGAGGTTTGTTATTCCAGTTCACGGAGCTCTCGTTGAAATCCTCCTGTGGTCCCCATAATCTGATGGCACCCGAGGTGCCCGATTCCTTATATAGCTTTATTCTGGAGCGAGTAACCTCTGCATCGTCGGGCAGGGGGCCACCCTGAGAGCGCTTGATGGGGTGGAAGCTGAGCAAAGTCCACATCTCACCGCCGAACTCAGGTCCTATTCCAACCCTGAGGTATGCTCTCTGAGCACCGCTGTTCATGTTGGTGTTGGGATTTTGCTCGTCAACATAGACTGCTTTGTTGCACCTGGCTTCAACTGAGACTTCTGAAGTGGGTGGCGCCGATGGCTCAGGATTCTCCAATGTGCTTGTCAGGGGTATTTCTACTACCTGTAAAGAATGGTCTAGCTGTGGCTCAGAAGACGCTGGTAGACCTGCTGCTACGCCTGGAATGATAAATGAGGCGAGCAGGAGTAATGAAAATATGACCTTGACGTACTTTGATTTCATCTGACATCCTCCCTTCAACTTGTTACAAACGGTAGGTGACTCTGAGCTTGGGGGTAGTAGTGTTCCAGCCGATATTATCAGGCTGATTATTATTGTCCGTCATCTTCACGAAATTGATTCTCACCTGGAAACGTGGTGCTCTTGCCCTTGCCACATCCTGCACCTGGGCAGTGACATCTACAGGCACCACCATCTGTATTTGGCTCATGCCTTCCCTTATTGCCGGACCTACGAAGGTGAAGTCGCTGGGTTTTAGTGCGCGGGGGCCATGATTTATCTGGTAGATGCCGAGCGATACCAGGTTAGGCCAGGGTCTGCCGTTTAAGCTATCTGGTGAACACACCAGCTCGGCTTTTACAATATCCTTGCCTGCTAGTGTGGTGGTGTTGAAACTGAAATAAGCCCAGAACGTCTTGTTGGTGCCAGCATCGCCGGTGATGAGTTTGGTGCCTACTAAATGGTCTGAGTTGATTGAACCGCTTTCAGCAGATACTATCGATAGTGTAGTTGTTTTTGATGTAGCAGTTGGAGTTTGAACGGTAACTTTGGCAGTGGCAGTTGTGGGGCCGGCTGCGTTAGTGGCAGTTAGAGTATAGGTCATAGTCGATGATGGCGAGACGGTGGTGCTGCCGACCATACTGGATAGCGATTTGGTAACCGTAGAGGTCAACGTGAGCTGAGTTGCATTGGAGACGTTCCAGCTTAACGTTGAGGAGTCGCCCGGGCTTATGGTCTGTGGGCTGGCAGTAAAGGAGTTGATGACAGGCAGGCCTGGAGTCGATGGTGATGGCGGTGGTGGGGCAACAGCCCCGCTGACGATTACATCAACTGTAGCCATGACACTGGTGCCACCACCTGTAGCCGTGAGAGTGTAGGTCGTCGTTCTGGTGGGTCGTACCGTGCCGCTACCGGTCATGGGCAGGACAACTCGAGTCATGTCATAGCTGCCGACTACTGATTCGGCGTTTGACACGCTCCAACTGATGCGGGATGAGCCACCGGGGGCGATGCTCGCCGGCTCAGCGGTGAAATAGTTGATATAGGGCAAGGCGCCTGGTGCGCCGCTGCTGCCAGGTGTTTCAGTACCAGCCCCGGGCGTAAGCTCAATGCCAGCTTCGCTAGGAACACCCACTATCAATGTGCCTTCAACTTCCTTGGACCAGGCTCCGTTATTGTCCTGGACTTTGAGGTAGATAGTGTGTGTCCCTTCTGATAATGACGAGGATTGGAAGTCGGCCGCGGTGCCTATCTCTCCGTCAATGCTTGAGCTCCATCTGTAACCTACAACGGTGCCGTTAGCGTCGGTGCCATGTCCTGCAAAGGAGACGACCTCTCCCAGACTTGCCTCTGCAGGGGACATCGAGTCTATGTAGGCTACTGGGGGTTTGTTGCCTAATCCGGGGATACAGGTGCAACCGGAAGCCAACAATAGGATTGCTATCAAAGGAAAAAGAAACCTTTTCATTTGCTACCTCCAGGGGATAAGCAGTGGAATGGCGCTATTTTAGGTGGCTATGGGGGTGATGTCAATACGTCAAATTGCCTGGCACCTGGGGCAGAAGTAGCTGCCGCGGTTGCGTATGGGTAGGCGCTCGATGGGGGTAAAACACTTGGGGCAGGGCTTGCCTTTCTGGTGGGCGACATGGAAATCTTGGTGGGCGGCGCCGGTGGCACCGCCAGGGCGCTTGTAGGTGTCGATGCTGGCACCTTTGCTGTCGATAGCTTTTTGCAGTACCTGGCGGATGGCCTGATATAGTTCTTGGACTTCCTGGTGCGAGAGGCTGTTTGCTTGTCGCAGGGGGTGAATCCTGGCGAGGAACAGGGCTTCGTCGGCGTACATGTTTCCGATGCCGGCGATTAGCGACTGGTCGAGGAGCACTGCCTTTATGGGCGCCTGGCGTTTTTGCAGCAGTTTGGCCAGGATTTCAGTGGTGAAGTGTGCTTCCAGTGGCTCCGGGCCTAGCTTGCGGGTTACAGCCTTTGCGTCTTCTGCCAGCCAGATGGCTCCCAATCTGCGGCGGTCGGTAAAGGCAAGCTGGCTGCTATCATCGAAGTGGAAGATAACTCTGGCGTGGTTTGGGTCTCTGGGGTTCAGCAGTAAAGCGCCGGTCATCCTGAGGTGGACAATCAGCGCCTGGCCGCTGGAGAGGTGGAATATGAGATACTTCCCGCGGCGTTCGAGCCGGTCAATTCTCTGCCCTGCCAGGTTTTGGCAGAACCTCTCTGGTTCGGGCTGTTTAATTGGCTTGTCATCGCAGATGGTGACGCTGGCGAACGTCCGCCCGACTACGTGCGGAGCCAGTTCTCTTTTAATAGTCTCGACTTCAGGCAGTTCGGGCAATTCACTCCATCTCTGCCCAGTTTTTGCCTTGCTTGATGTCTATTTTGAGGGGGACGCGAAGCTGGAGGGCATTGGGCATTATTTCTGAGACGAGGCTCTTCAT
>VGOO01000086.1 GCA_016875925.1 Chloroflexota bacterium | reverse complement strand
GCGAAGCTGGTGCACAGGATGCTATCTTCGTTTAGCTCTCTCAGCAGCCCTTTGTCCCAGCTAAAACCTGTTTCCAATCGGTCCTGTGGCATTCCTGTCACTTCGGCCTCCGTGGCAACCTGAAAACCAGGGTGAGTTCTTGCTGCCCCGCCAGCTCGATTTTGTCGCCGTCTTTAAGAACCTTCTTCCCCTTGCCATATATATCAACGCCATTGAGCTTGGTGTGGTTGGTGCTGCCCTTGCCGTCTCGGCCGTAGTCCTGAAGGTAGTATCTTCCTCTGTTGCAGGTAATCAACACGTGCTGTCGTGAAATTTTCATCAATATATCATGCGGCAGCTTACTGTCGAAATCGCTGCGTTCTATGAACACTGGAGCGCTGGTGAGGGTGATTTCAGAACCGCCCGGCATGATTATCCTGGCTTTCGGTCTGGGGCGTGCCCTGGTGCTCCTTTTCCTTTTTCTTGTCGTAGCGCCTGGCTTTGCCCCTTCGATATCAGCGAAATACTTGCCGCAGGTGTAGCAGAAAAAAGCGTCGGCGTTGTTTGCTTTCTGACACCGCGGACAGATGATGTTAGCTTCAGTGTCATCTGGTGCTGTGGCTGTCAATAACAGTTTGCACCTGCGGCAGGCTGCTTCGTCGGCATCGTTCTCCGTGCCGCATGCCGGACACACAACTTTCGGTTGCTTCACCATTATCCTTGTCTGTCTATGCTTTCCTAAAGTCTAGCTAATTGATAAGGGCATTGCTTGACAGCTATCTGACAACTACCTAATATGAATCTGACAAACTCGCAGTTCTACAGGCGCTTATGACAGGTATATTATACTGTAATATGCAATATCGGCCTTTGCTTGTTGGAGGTTGCACTTGGCTTTCTTAATTGTGAAGAGGGGTGATGCTGAGGATGTCGGCAAGACATTTACGCTGAACAAGCCGGTAGTGGTGGTGGGTCGCTGCACCTTGCAGCACAAACCTGATATAGAATTGAACGATGATGTTGTTTCCAGGCGGCATATCGAAATACTGCTGAAGGACGATAGGTACTGGGTGAAAGACCTTGGCAGTACCAACGGCACCATGCTAAATGATGACCGCATAATTGCCGGCAATTTATATGAACTCAAGCATAACAGCAGGATTGGGCTTGGACTGGAAGGCAATACGGCACACACCGTGCTGGTGTTCAAGGAATCTGAGGGAACCAGCATAATCCATAAGAAACAATCGCCGGAAGCCAAACACGGAGGAGTGCTGGCGGTATCATGGCTTAAGATAGACGAGGGCAAAAAGGAAGCGGTGGTAGATGGCGAAGAGAAGAAGCTATCCAAGAAAGAGTACGACCTGCTGCTATTCCTTTACAAAAACGCAGGGAGCATATGCTCGCGCCAGGAGATAATTGACGCAGTGTGGCCCGAAACCAGGGACGCTTCGGCTATCTCTGATGCCACCATTGACCAGTTGGTTCACAGGCTACGTGAAAAGGTGGAACCCGACCCAGCCAGACCATCGAGGATAATCAGCAAGAAGGCATTTGGCTATATGCTGGTATAGCGGGCGGTTTGAGGATGATGGAGCCATGGAAACGGCGTGTTGGCCATATTAACTGACCTTAAGGTTTTCTATGACTATCTGCCAGAGCCTGACCACTTTTCATCCAGCCCGTATTTCTTCTCAAGCCCTACTACCGATGAAAACTCGTCGAATTGCATCATCTTGTCCAGCATAGCCATGCTGTTTCCTTCCTCGAGCAGGTGGTCAAAGGCTTCAGCTAGAGCCCTTGCCGCACTGTATATGCCGGTTAATGGATAGCCCACGCTAACAAACCCCATCTCTTTAAGCTCATCAAGCGGCAAGATGGGTGTTCTCCCTCCTTCAATCATGTTGACTACTACTGGTGCATTGATACCAGAGGCTATTTGCCTTAGTTCCTCCTTACTATTGGGTGCATCGACAAAAATTACGTCAGCGCCAGCCCGTCTATATAGATTTCCCCGTCTGACCGCTTCATCGATGTCGTGGGTGGCAAGGGAATCAGTCCTGGCGATAATCATAAATTGCTTATTGCCTCTTGCTTCAATTGCCGCTTTAATCTTCTGGATATGCTCCTCTGCTTCTACCACAGACTTCCCACGCATGTGACCGCAGCGCTTGGGCCATGTCTGGTCCTCGAAGATTACCCCAGAAGCTCCCATTCCCATTAGCTCTTTGACCATGCGCATTACATTAAGCGCTCCCCCGTAACCCGTATCTCCATCAACAATAACTGGGATATTGACAGCATTGATAATCCGCCTTGAAACATCCAGAACCTCTGTCTGAGTCAGAAGACCTATATCAGGCTCGCCGATAAGCGCTGCCGCCACAGCATAGCCGGACACAACAACAGCTTTGAATCCTGCCCTCTCTGCGAGCTTCGCACTGAGTGCGTCGTACACGCCCACCGAAAAAAATATCTCGCCCCTGTCAATCAACGGATTAATCCTATTCTTTATCACTTTCATAGCCCCCTAGCTCTAAATACTTTCTGATATCATCTGGAATAAGAAGCCTTTCCAGAATCCTTCTGATAATCGCCGGCTTTCCTTGAATGTATTTTACGAGAGACTCTTTTTTCCTTTCATATGTAATGTGATTCGCATATAAATATGCTGCGTCTTCATTAACCTTTTTCAAGGGCAGGGTATAAGCAAAATAGCCTATCCATGGAATAGCCGATACTATCAGCACAGTAACTGAGTGAACCTTCTTCTTTTCGTCGTCCCTTTTAACCTCGCTGTAAATCCTGTTCCCCGCAACCCACAAAACCCTGGATATTGTTCCAAGCGGAAGAGGTACGATATCAAAGGAGAAAATTGCCCCAATTGCCATGTGTGCCCCGAGGTTCAAAAGGATGTATCTTGACTGTCTGATGGTATCAGGCAAATTCCGCTTTAGGAGATCAGCCCTTTCTGGTGGTATCAGTTTGTCATCTAATAGCCGGTTTACAGTGGATTCGATGCTGTCTCTATCTGTGTACAAGCGTCTGAAATTCTCGAATTTCTCCCTAATCGCCATCGCTTCTGCGCTGTCCCTCATTCCAGATAATCTTCACCTGACCTTGATAACGCTGACTATTCTTTTAGCTTGCCGCTGGGCTAACCGTCCTCCTAACTTCAGGGTAACCTATCCATTGGAATCCGGCATCGATTCCAGCATACTTTATTGGGGCAGTAACTTTCAATGAGTTGTGCAAGCTAACCTCGAAGATGATAAGCCCTCAGCCCAAGTGGCGGTATGTGGCAAGAGCTGGAACTGCAGATTATCTGGTGGAGCCAGCGGTCGGATTCGAACCGACGACCGGCGGTTTACGAAACCGCTGCTCTACCCCTGAGCTACGCTGGCGCAGCTCATAGTATAGCTAAATCCGAGCACTTCCCACAAATACGGTGATGTGAACTGTCATCTTTGTCGTAGCCGGTATTTTTGCCACTTGAGATGCCCCAGCTTTTAGCGTTGACTGTGTGTTGGACGCCAGCAGATGTGCTGAATGCTGCCAGACTAAGACCACATGATTTAGTTAGATGCAAACTGGCTATCAAGCGGATGTTGCATGGGTACTATGAGAAGCTGCTGACTAATGCAGGTGCGGAGTGAGTATATATTTTGGGGACGATTTGTGCTATATTGTCGCTGACGCATGTAGCGCCTGATGATTCTGAAAGGGGGTGCTTTAACATGGCAGGGAAATTCGAACTGTACAAAGACAAGAAGGGTGAGTTCCGCTGGAGATTGGTAGCTCCTAATGGACAGACAATTGCTACCAGCGAAGGCTACGGCTCCAAAGAGAGCGCTAAAAACGGCATTGAATCGGTCAAGAAGAATGCCCCGGGCGCAGCGGTTGTTGAAGTCTAGAGTGGTTATCAGCTAGGCGCCGATAGAGCATATAGGCCTCAATTTCTGCGAGTTAAATTTTGGTACAAACCGCTAGCCAGCGGTAATGTTTGCTTTTCTGTTGTGACAGAGGTCGTGGTGAGCCTCGCTGTTGCTGGTTGCTGTTTGGTAATGGAGGTATCGTATGGAACTAATAGACATGTTGACAAGCGGTCTGGGGATTAAAGAGGATGCCGCCAAAGGTGGTACGGGGCTTATATTGAACTGGCAAAGGATAAGTTGGGTGCAGGCGATTTCGGAAAGATTGCCGAGGTCATTCCGGGAACTGATAGTTTAATCAAAGCTGCCCCCTCAACTGATGCCGGTTTAATGGGCACACTGGGGAAAATGGCTTCAGGTATGTGGGGAGGATTGGGTCAACTGGGCACGCTTGCCAGTCTGGCAGGGGGTTTCTCCAAGCTGGGACTAGATGCAGACATGATTGGCAAATTCTTACCGATTATCCTCTCCTTTGTGCAGAAAAAGGGCGGAAACCAGTTGAGCAGCCTCTTGGAAAAAGCGCTGAAATAGCTTCTGTCTCCTGGGCAACTGCTTGCTGTCTGGAAATCTAAAAGTCCCACGCTATATTTTTGCTTATCCAACTATCCAGGTTTACTGCGCCTTGTATTTTATGGTAAGAGTGGCGTTGTCGAAGCAGAGCATGTCACTGGTGCTGTCCCAATTTGTGGAAGTGAAGAACTGGATGCGGAACTGGCATCTTGCTTTGCCCTGGTGGATCAAATTCTGTATTACCGGTTCTCCATTGCTGGCATCTTTCACATCCAGTACCCATGGGGAGCGGGGATAGACAGTGGTCTCGCCATTTGCCACCAGCTTTCCGGGGTCAGTATAAGCTTTAAAACCGAGGTCCTCGAATTTGCCGTACTGAAGATGATATATTGGTAATGCGCCCATATTGCCCCATTGGCCGCGCATGTATGACGGGTCTCCTTTCATGGTGTAGTTGCTCAAATCCAGCATAGCTTCCTTTACTGTAATGTTTCTGGGCAGAGCTGAGATGTCAAAGCTTAGAAATGCCCTGCTGGCAAGGTTGATGTCTGTGTCACCAACACAGGCGCTCTCACGCCTGGTGTAGTCCAAATATCCTCCGCCTTTCAGCAAGGAGCCGGATTCAGACGACAGAGCAGGTAATACTACTACAAGTTCACCTGGCGTTCCTGGAGTCGCCGAAGGCCCAACGGTCACGGTAATGGATGCCACCGATTGCCCAGCAGAATTGACGGCCGTTAGCACGTAGGTTGTGGTACCCGAGGGAGTTATAGCCATGGTGTCCTTTGCTTTTACCTTGCCGATGGATGTTATGGCTACATCTGTTGCCGCGAGAACTTCCCAGCTCAGCGTTACCTGTTCGCCGGGCAATATTGCAGAGCGGTTGGCATAGAAGGCTGCTATTATTGGAGGTTTTATTGTGGGGATAATTTGCCCAGCGGTTGATGGGCTGTGAACTATGATTTGGGCTCTTGCCATAGCTTCACCACCGAGGTTCTTTGCAGTCAGTGTGTATATGGTGTTGCTTCCCGGTGATACGGGCATAGTCCCGCTGGCGGCTACGCTGCCAATGCCGTTGTCAATTGAGACGTGGTCTGAATTTGACACGCTCCAACGGAGATAAGCGATATCGCCTGTATTCATAACGGAAGGCGTTGCTTCGAAAACCGTAATCCGGGGGGCAAGCCCGATTTTAGGCATTTCCCCGGAAATGTATATGCAACCGGAGGAAATCAACATAAGCGGCAAGAACATTATCCACATAGTCTTCTTCATAGCTAATCTCCTTGATGGCATATTGCCTTTAGGCTGTAGGCTTAACTGCTA
>VGOO01000085.1 GCA_016875925.1 Chloroflexota bacterium | reverse complement strand
CGTAGCGCGTCTGCCATTCCGCCACTTCGGCATGGTGGGCAGTACTGGACTTGAACCAGTGACCTCTTGCGTGTGAAGCAAGCGCTCTAACCACTGAGCTAACCGCCCCACCCATATTTTATTCCGATAGGAGAATAGACTTCAATAATACATGAGTTTCGCCACTTTACTCAAGTCTAAGGACATATTGAGCTTTGAACAAAATGCAGCTAAAATCTGGGCAATGCTGAGATGCTATTTTGCACTGCTGGCGCTGCTAGCGGTAACCGCATGTGCTCGCATACCACAGCCTACCACCGTTACCCCACCCGTTGCCGACTTCAAGGCCACTGTCACACAAGGGGAAACCCCTCTATCCGTTTCCTTCACAGACCTGTCCACCGGCCAGGTAACTTACTGGCAATGGGACTTCGGCGATGGGCACTTCAGCAGCCAAAAGGCAGCCAGCCATACTTACACGTCGCCAGGTGTCTACACCGTTTCACTGGCGGTTATGGGGCCTGGCGGCAGCGATGTGGAAACCAAGGCTGACTATATCGGGGTCAAGGGCCAGGTCATAAGCTGGGAAGAAGCAGCCAGCTATATCGGTCAGCAAAAAACCGTCGAGGGCATTGTCGTCAGTAGCTACTATGCCCACGAGGTAAAAGGGCAACCTACCTTCTTGAATTTCCACGAACCCCACCAGGGATATTTTAAGTGCGTTATCTGGGGCAGCGACAGGCCGGAGTTCCTGAAAAAGTTTCCACCCAATCCAGAAATGCATTTCCTGAACAAGCGACTACGGGTGACTGGCACCATAAAAGAATATCCCGCAGGGTCTGGCATACCCGAGATTATCATCAAGAAGACATGGCAGGTCGAGGTTATCGGCGAATGAGCACGAACTCGGAGTATAGACGAGCAGGCTCGCTGCGCATATAATTAGGTTAAGTATATTATGATATTCAACAGGGCAATTGGCAGTTGGCGCACGTGGCTCATGCTCACTTCGTTGCTGATTTTTCTCGTACTCGTTGCCGCTGTAGCCTGTAGCCAACCAGCTTCGCCGGCACCTCCGGTCACCACACCCGCCAAGACACCCGCTTCCACAGATGCAACTCAAGCGCCGACGCAAACCGTTCCTGCTGCAGCGCCTTTAGAGCAAGTTGGCTGGCAAACTACACAAACATTCACCGGACAGGATAGCCTGACCACGCCCCCATTTAACATAGCAGGCATACAATGGCGAATCACCTGGGAAACCGAGGCCGCAGACCCCAGATACACCATCTTCAACATGTTTGTCTATCCTAACAGGCCAAACGCATTGCCCCTAGAGACAGTATCCTATTCTGGCAACAGCGGCAGTGACACAGTCTATATCCGTTCTGGTGGGCAGGACTATTACCTTAAAATCATAGCTGCCAACCAGAAGAGCTGGAAAGTCACGGTGGATGATTACATAGCTAAGAAGGAAGTCCTCTCCACTTCCCCCGTCCAAATAGTTCACATCAAGTATCAGGGCAAGGTCTATCCACCTGACCCTGAAAAAGGCCTGTGCTATATC
Organism: Chloroflexota bacterium; assembly: GCA_016875925.1. Classification (GTDB taxonomy): domain Bacteria; phylum Chloroflexota; class Dehalococcoidia; order GIF9; family UBA5629; genus VGOF01. Next base: position 4,464 of record VGOO01000085.1, on the reverse strand, counting down.
AGGGTGGAGCCTGACGAATACGTGGAGATCAAGAATATTAGCGACCAGCCCCAGGATATCCGTGGCTGGGTCTTGACCAACATCACCAAGGGATACCTGAAATTCACCTTTCCGCCTTTCAACCCGCGGGCTGAAGGTGAATACCCTGAACCCATGTTCCTTAAACCGTATCAGGCAGTGAGGGTATACACCAATGAAATCCACGACGAATTTGGAGGTTTCAGCTTTAACTACGGCACAGGCAACTACTGGAATAACAAGGTTCCGGACACAGCCGTCCTATTCAATGCCGAAGGCAAGGAGATGTCCCGAAAAAACTACACCATAAAACCCAGGTGAAATGCTTTGATTTCAGATTATTGATTTACTTGAACTTTTAGATGTATAATCGGGAAAATAGTATAGTTTAAATCGAGGAGATAGCAATTGGAGGCGCCAAAGTAGGCGATAATAGAGGAGAATAGAATGCAACAAGGTGGCAGGTGTCCCAATTGTGGTTCGCCAGTCAATTATGGCCAGCGGTTTTGCGGAGTATGCGGCGTGCCTCAGAGCAGCGGCTGCGCTTACTGTGGAAGTCCACTTGAAACAAACGCCAGGTTCTGCCCAAACTGCGGTAGTCAGGCAGGAGGAGCACCTCAGCAGCAAGCAGGTTGGGGGCAACCACAGCAACCGCAACAGCCAGGTTGGGGCCAACAACCTCAGCAACAAGCCTGGGCACAACCACAGCAACCACAACAGCCAGGTTGGGGCCAACAGCCTCAGCAACAGGCTTGGGGACAGCAACAAGCCTGGGGACAACCTGTCCAGTCGGGGCCATCGCGCGGGCTTCTGCTGGTGCTGCTATGTATACTGCTGATTGGCCTTGGCGGTTTCATTTACTGGCAATTCGGCTCCCGCATGGGCAACATACTCGCTTTCCTGAGGGCATCTGGGTCGGGAGGAAAGGTAGTTGATACCACGGCGCCAACCATATTAGAAGTCAAGGCTGCTGCTATGGGCACTATAGCGGTTATCACCTGGAAAACGACCGAGCCGGCCAGCAGCCAGGTTGAATACGGGTCATCAGCTAGCTACGGTTCGCTGGAGCCCGCTACGCCTAAGAACGACCCTACCACAGGCAAATCCGCCGGAATAGTGACGCATTCCATAGAACTGACAGGCCTCCAGACAGGCTCAACCTACAATTTCAGAGTCAAGTCCAAGGATAAAGCTGGAAACGAAGCAGTCTCACAAAACCAGACCTTCACCGTCCAGCCAATACCAGAAGAAGCAGAGGAATAGCAGCGCAAAGCCAAATTCACTCCCGTCAGGGCCCAAAATGCTATCGCCCTACTCACCACGTCTGGGCAATTAAGAACAGCTATGAGCGATATTCTGGACGAAGCCCAGGCAGTGCTTCAGTGTAAGAACTGCCACTGGTACAAGAACTGCGTTCTCCCCATGCGTTTCTCCGAGGAAGACCTGAGAAGACAACTGGAGTCTTCTATGCCTGGCGCCACTGCACCAGGAGCAGCACAATACGGTATGCAACAGTTGCTGTCCAGCCTGGCAGCCGCTGCCGAGAATTCCCTGCTCGAAGGCTGCCCCGTCTTCATCAGCAGGCTGAGGTCAAATCCAAAGCTCGCCGAACAGATAAAAGAGCTAATGCGCCAGTGGCCCAAGGGAGGCGAAGGACAAACCTCCTGACACCCAGTCGCATTTGGAAGGATTTGCCATCCACGCCCAGCGTTAAGCGCTTGAAATAACAGGGACAAGGAGGTGTGCCCATGACAAAGTCGTACCCTGCAAGCCTGTCTGTGGACTATCCAGATAGAAAACTGAACAGGCTGACCACCGCTTTCAGGATTTTTGTAGCTATCCCCATCATCATCATCTGCGCGCTGCTGATAGGCACTGCATTTAATTGGGACCAGGATGGTTGGAATGGCCAGTATGCTGCAGGCGGGCTTATCTTCCTGCCAACCATGCTGATGCTGGTATTCCGCCAGAAATATCCCAAATGGTGGTTCGATTGGAACCTAGCTATCACCAGATTCACCGCCCGACTCTCAGCTTATCTCCTGCTGCTCAGGGATGAGTACCCCTCCACCGATGAAGAGCAGGCAGTCCACGTAGATATCTCTTACCCAGATGCCAGGGAATTGAACCGCTGGCTGCCACTGGTAAAGTGGATTATGGCCATACCCCACTATATCGTATTATTCTGCCTGTTTATAGCCAACTGGGTAGCGGTAATCATAGCCTGGTTCGCTATCCTGTTCACCGGCAATTACCCAAGGTCGTTGTTCGACTTCGTGGTAGGCGTGCTGCGCTGGTCAGTGAGAGTGAGCGCCTATGCCTTAATTTTAACTACTGACCAGTATCCGCCGTTCAGCCTGGAGACATAGACAGAGCTACCCGAATAAAGAGGCTTACAACAAAAGATGAGGATACTTGCTGACTTACGTTCTCAGGAGATTGCACCCCTCATAGAGGACGCCTACCGAAACATAGCTTCGCACTCGGGGCTGTGGTTCGGAAATGCCTGCGACGAGTTTGGGCTGGAAGAGGCTATCCGATTGGACCAAATGGCATGGAAGGCAGGCTTTCCCATCCGTTCTGGCAGAGTGCTAGCCACGCTCGGCTTAAAGGAGGGGAAATCCATCTCCATGCTCTTTTCTGACTGGAGCAAGGAACAATTGATAACGCTGCTGGAAGACCTGGCCAAGAACTGGCTGGCAGCCGACGGCGCCTGGTTCCAGGCAGTAGAAAGCAATCACAGCATGGCCCTGGCTAAAAAACTGAATGATGCCGCTTGGAGCAAATTCACAGTTATCGAAGCCAGGAGAATTATGGAGCGGCTGCAACTGCCACCAGACAGTGGGCTGCCTGCTCTGGAGCAAGCACTGGAATTCAGATTGTATGCCCGAATCAACGAACAGGAAACGCTGTGGCAAGGCAAAGATAAGCTGGTGTTCAGAATGAACGACTGCCGTGTTCAATCAGCCCGGGAGAGAAAAGGAATGGCTGCCTATCCTTGCAAAAGCGCAGGTATTGTAGAATACTCGTACTTCGCCCGAACCATCGACCCCAGAATTCAGACCAGGTGCATCGGCTGCCCTCCTGACCCACATCCACCCGAATACTACTGCGCCTGGGAATTTCAACTCGGGTGAGCCACACCTTGTTGACCACCGAAATAAGCGCTATAATTCTCTTAAGACAGACAGGCACAATCGACAGGCTTAACAAAATCTTAACATTTAAATGCTATCCTAAGACCAGGCTAGCGCGATGTTGACAAAGGAGGTGGTGATGAAAGATAAGTGGTATTACATTTCGGGACTTATTCCCCTGGTGGTTATAGCTCTCATCTTTGCCTTGCCCCTGAAGACAGTAGGTATACAAAAGACAGAGACATACTGGGACGTGGAAATGAAAAGCGAGCCCTACACTACCACCGAGGCCTACACCGACACCGAGCCTTACACCACCACCGAAACATATACCAAGACAGTTAATGAGCCCTGGGAATATTCGCCTTATTACTCTCCCTATTACTCGCCATATTACTCCGGCTGCTACAGTTGTGGTGGGAGCGGTTGTTACAGTTGCCCATCCCCATACTGGCCTTACTCGTGTAACGTGACTGCTGGTTGCTGGCCCTCTTGGCCTTCTTATTACTACTATCCACAACCGCGAGTGGTCACCGACACCAGAGAAGTGGTCAAATACAGGACCGTGACCAAGTACCGGGAAGTAACCAAGTTTCGAGAAGTGCCCACCAAGGTGCTCAAAGAGAGAACGGTCACCGAACACGTCAGGGTTTCCATCTGGCAATACCTGTTTATGTGACCGGATACGCTAAAGGGGCACTTCATATCATCAGCGGAGGTAAATTACTCCCTTGACCGCAGTTCCTTGCCCACGTTGAAAGCTCTGGCTATAGTCTCTCCCAGCGGCCGGTATTGATTGTCTGGAGTCATGGTGTAGCCGAACGGCTTAATCTTGTTCACGTCTGGCTTGCCATCAGTCAGGCAACCTTCCGAAACATAGGTCTCCTCGATTTTTCCCACTATCAGCACATGACTGCCCAGGTCAAGCGTATGTGCCACGCTACATTCCAGGTTGACCGGGCATTGCTCAATGAGCGGCACGGATTTCAGCTTGCCGTAGAATACCTTGAAGCCGCAGACTTTGACCTTGTCCACCTTTGAACCGGGAGTGATACCGCAGTAATCTGTTTCTTTCACCAGGTCGGCAGACGGCACATTCACCGAAAAAGCCTTGTTTTCCGTAATGCCTTTGAGCGTGTGGCGGGTGTGCCGGATGGCTACCGATACCATGGGTGGTTCACCGTTGGCAATTCCACCCCAGGCCACAGTCATGAAATTGGGCTTGCCATCAACATTTGCTCCCACCAGAAACGCCGGCATGGGATAAACCAGCGTCGCCGCTCCCAAAAGCACTTTGCTCATAGCTTAC
>VGOO01000084.1 GCA_016875925.1 Chloroflexota bacterium | reverse complement strand
AGGGGCAGGTGGTCCATGCCCAATTTCAAGACAAAACAGGCGAAGAGGTAATTGAAGAAATAATTGACTGGGACACGGGCAGCTTCGAGATGGGTCAAGATACGCCGCCTCCAGAAAGAACCATCAGCAAAGACCTGCATAGCTTGCTTCTCTTTGTGGTTAAGACGCGGGACGAGAGGACGTTTGCTGAGCGGAAAGACCAGGGGCAGGGAGACAAGCTCACTAAAGAGCTTGCAGCGCAGTTGGAGACATATCGCAAATCCAGCGGTCTCGCTATTCACATCTCTATCATAGACAACTCCGGGGAAATAATTGCGCAGGCTAGCGACCCTGAGAAGATCCAGGCACACATCAGCGAGTTGGAACAATTAGTGTCCAGCTTAGTCACTATGTATCCCCGTGAAGGACTAAAGAAAGCATTCTACGAAGATGCGTTGGGTATCGTGAGCACAATGAGAATAACCGATTCATGGGTATTACTGGCAGTTTCAGAGCGAGACTGTCCGCTTGGTGCAATCTCCATGGGATTGAGCCGGCTTGTGGCGCAGATTGCACAAAAAGTTGGGGGCAGGTAAATGGTCAAACACCCTGAGGTCAGGATATTAGTCAAGCACGGCCTTCTCTCGGAAATAGAAGGGCTATTTCTTTCACAGCGCATGCGCAGGGAAAGCGATTCTCTAGCCTCTGCTCTAGCTATGGCTGGGTTCAAAGACGCCTCTCCTTTTTTAGAAGCCCTAGGACAGGAAAAATCCCAAGAAACTGCTGCGAGGAGAGGTTTTCTAGTGAATCCATTAGTAGCTGACATGACTTTCAATACCTTCGTGCAGGCAAACAGTTACCTGGCGGCTGTCGAGCTTGTACTCAGAGTGTGCAGAGATTCTCCTTTCAAATCTAATTTGTCTTTCATCTACGGAAGAGCAGGGCTTGGTAAAACCCACCTTCTAAATGCTACTTACCATGATATGACGAGGTTCCATCCAGAACGAAACACGGTCTTCGTCAATATGCTCGACCTGGCAGTTGCCCTGATGAGAGCCAATAAGCGCGGGGTCAGAAGCGAATTCATTGACTTTCTGTCCAGGATAGATACGCTGCTTGTAGATGATGTTCAGTTCTGCGAAGCTAGCAGCCAGGTTCAGGCCGACCTTCTCGAAGTAATCGAAAGGCAGCTTGAGCAGGCACAGCATCGGCTGATTTTTAGTTGCGACGTGAGACCCGTCGAGCTTCAGCTAACGGTGGACAGGCTGAAATCAGCTATGGAGAAGATGGCAACGGCAGAGCTAAAGCCGCCAGACAAGGTTGAAAGAGAGCAGATGGTTCTCAGATTTGCCGGAGGTGCTGGGCTGCCTGCCGAGATTCGCAGCTATATTGCTGAAAATATAACCGAAAATATCCGTGAGCTGAAAGCTGCCGCTATCCAGTTGGTTGCTGTCGCCAGGGGTCTGGGCAAGGAGACATATCTTGAACTGGCAAAAGAAGTGGTATCTCTTATTTCAGGAAGCACTCAGCAGAAGCCAGGAATAAGTGGCAGTGAGCCTGGAGTTATGGCAGATGAAACTGACCCGGGTGCCAACCACCACTCACAACTACTCAAACAAATCGTTCATGCAGCGGAGAGCAGTGCCGAGCATGCCCTGGCAAATCAGATTGTCTTATCCCAGACAATAGAGAGGCTGAGTCGTGACAAATCTGCGGCTAACAGACCGCTGGTAGCGGGGCTGCAAATAGCCTTGCACGCAATACGCGAGGGTGACCTGACAACAGCGTCCAAGCTCATGAGAGGTTGCGAAATGAACACGAAACAGAGGCCAGCTCCATCAATTGCCGTAGCAGAAAGCGAAGGCGATTCTAAGTTACCTTTGCATCGAACGGGGTAAAAAGATGGCAAACACACAGGAAATCCTCAATAACCTCATAAGAGTGGAGGGGATAGTCGCGGCGCTGCTTGTGGGAAGTGACGGGTTCGTCATCGAGTCCTCAGCGGATAGCAAAATAGACACAGAGGCGGTGGGGGCACTGGTGATAACAGCTATCGGCGCCTACGAAGTAATGGGCAAGGAGCTGGACATCGGCAAAGCAACGCAGATTATGGCGGAGTTTGAACGCAGCGCGGTAATGGCTGCTGCCATAGGGTCAGACGCAGTTCTCACCATTGTCACCGGGGCGAACGCCAATCTGGGCAACATACGCTATCAAGTGAAAAGATATAGCCGCGAACTTGAGACTTCCACATAGATAAAGACAAGGACAGGAGGTAACCGCAAATGACAGAGCTAGACGAACTACTTGGTGCTATGGGAAAGCAGCTTGGCAAGGCTTGGGTCATGGGAATCGCAGATAATGATGGAATGCTGATAGCGTCCTGGCAGTCGCCTGAAAACTTGCTGAACCCGGAGTTCCTGGCCGGGCATGGTGTCAGATTAATCAGGTCCGTGGGCTCGCTTTTTACCACCGTAGGCCAGGATACAACGTCAGGCATGGATGGAATTGCCGCTGGACTTGAAGACGTTGTTCTCACCACTGGCTTCAGTTACATAATGGTGCGGCCAATGAGCAACAACTCCTGCCTCCTTTTCATTGATGTTTCCAAGGAGGTCCCCCTGGGCTTGTTACGCCTCACAGCATCGAGCTATATACCCAAGCTTGAGAAGTGCTTGCCCGGCGCATAGAAGTCTGCTCATCATAGAGGCCAGAGCCTCAGTCCTCCCCGAGGTCATCGAGTTGGTCAAGCAAGCCCATAGCTACACCGTGCCCGAAGTCATCGCCCTGCCTATCATCGGTGGGAATGAGGATTATCTGAAGTGGGTGGATGAGGAGGTTAGGGAGAGGTAAAGCATTTGCCCCAGGTTGCTTGACAAATGTATCCAGATGTGGTGCAATTATATCATAATTAAACCCCCGGCATTGGCGATACCAATTCCGGGTGAATTAAGCCCAGGGGATTGGGGATACCAATCCCCTGTTTCATTTTCGCCAGCACTCATCTAGATAGTCACCATCAAGAGCTATTGCCTTGTCGGTTACCTGGAGCAACCTATCGGCTATTCTGTTGGATAGATTAGGGTGTGTGAAACCAGCACATTCCACATGCTTGCCCATTTCTTTAACTGCAAGCACAGCATCGGCAAAGTCTCCATCATGAGAGACCAGAATAGCCGTATTATAAGCATTGGCCCAAGCTAATTTGAGCATGTCTATAGCTAAGCGGACATCTACCCCCTTCTCCAACTCCTCATCTCCATGTGTTACCAGTCGTCCCAGCCTAAGCTCCAGGTAAGGCGTTCGGTGAAGATTATAGAAAAACTTCTGCTGCTCTTTATATCTCTCTAATCCTTTGAATTGGTCTACAGCAGCGGTGTAATAATAGGTGCGCAGCAGGTGACGGGTACCAACAAGCTTTACGGCAAACTTCTGGAAGTCGATGTCATAGCGTCCTTTATTGGCTTTAAGCACGCGATAGAAGTTACTTCCATCAATGAATATTGCGACCAATTCTTCCAAGATTTGCCTCTTGCTGGCCAGGATTTGTGCCCATTATATCATTTCCCGGTCATAGTGCTGCTAGTGGGTCTTGGATTGCCAGATAGCTTTTTGCTCGCCTCTAAATTTGGGAAGGCCCACAGCTACACCGTGCCTGAAGTCATCGCCCTGCCTATCATCGGTGGGAATGAGGATTATTTGCCGTGGGTGGATGAGGAGGTTAGGGAGAGGTAAAGCATTTGCCCCCGGCCTTGACTTCCCTGCTATCGCTCAATATAATGAGTATATACTCCTTAAATGGAGCAATCATTAAATGTTGGGCAGGCACATCATTACTACGGTTAACCAGAGGGTCCTCAGCCTTCTTGTCAAGTTCTCGGATAGGGAATTCTATGAGAGGCAGATCGCCCGCAGGATTAGCGTAGGCTACGGCTCGGCCAATCGTGCCCTCAACGAATTGTATTCTACTGGTGCCATCAGGCGGCGGCAGGAAGGGAAGATGTACTTCTATTATGCGGGCATCTCCAACCCAGCCATCATTGAGCTTAAGAAGCTGGTAAACTTGCTGCTAATCGAACCACTGGTAGAAGAGTTGAAAAACATATCCAGCAGGGTAGTCTTGTATGGAAGCTGTGCCCAGGGAACTGATACTTCGGACAGTGATTTCGACTTATTCGTGGTATCCGATAACAAGGAGGAGGTTCTGGAGGCGGTCGATAGTTTTAGATTCCCTCGGGGGTTTGAGGGGATTCATATTCAAATTGTGGTTAAAACCCCCGTTGAGCTTCTGGAAACCGAAGGCGTAGGGCAAGCCTTTATTGAAGAAGTGGAGCATGGCATAGTCCTATGGGAGAGGGTAGCCAGTGAATCCAGAGTTTAAGCAGTGTATTGAGAGCGGGAAAATCGTTTCTTTTCCCAGGGGTAAACAGCTTGTTGGGAAGGAAATAGCAGTTGCTCGGAGTGACCTGTCAGATGCCAGGGCAGGCTATGAGAACCAGCGATATAAGTGGTCAACGATTCAGGCCTATTACGCCATGTTTCATGCTGCCAGAGCGCTTATTTACTCTCGTGGCTACAGGGAAAAGAGCCATTACTGCCTTGCCGTAGCGCTACGGGCATTATTTGTAGAAGAAGGTCAGATGGAGGCCAAGTCAGTGCGGGACTTTCTAAATGCCATGAACCTTCGCGAGGCAGCCGACTACGAAGCCAAATTCTCGATGGAAGGGGCTAAGGCGGTAATTGCCTCTACGGAGAGCTTCGTAGAAAAAGCAGTGGCAATTCTGGGGACTAAAGGGTAATCTATTAGCCTATCCAGTCTGAAGGACCAAGTGCATTGTCGCACAGGCCCACAGCTACACCGTTCCTGAAGTCATCGCCCTGCCTATCATCGGCGGCAACGAGGATTATTTGACGTGGGTGGATGGGGAAGTCAAAGAGGGCTGAACATTTCGTCATGTTGTTGGGTAGAAGAACTCAATCTTAGTGGTTATTGACAGGGGGGGCAGTCAACCTATAATCAAATAGTAATAAGACTACAGACAACGAATTTTGTCTGGTCGTAAGGGGGTGGTCATGAGTCGGAAATTTTTCAGGTTGTTGTTGCTGTGCCTTAGTCTTGTTCTTCTAACGATACCAGCGATTCAAGGGCATGTCTTTGCCCAACAAAGCTCTGAGTCTGATATTTGTGTTGAGAATATACATGGCACTATGGGAACAGGAGTCACGTCCGGCGGTACAGGTCTGGAACATAGTAAATTGAGCGTTTCCACCACGTCACTTGATTTTGGCTCAGCCAGCACACGACTCACATTTAAAGTAGTAGACAGTGGTACCTTTGCGGCTTGGTGGGAGTTATCCACGATGCAAAGCTGGATAAGCTTGTCGCCCGCCGGAGGAAAGGGCAATAAGAACATAACAGTTTCCGTAGATCGTAGCGGTTTGAAACCTGGTGACTACAAAGGTTACATTACCTTGACTGGTCTGTCGGAATCCGCTCGACATATTATCATAGTCTATATGCGTGTTCCTTCTTCTGGTGCTGGACCATCGTCAACTAGTAAGCCGCTTGAGAAGAGTCGTGTTGTATTTAGCGTTCCTGGTGCTGCATCAGTTTTCATAAGTATTTATGATACACAGAAGAAGCTGGTTACTGTGGTTGGTGGTCAAGCGCAATCGAGTGGCCAAATTATAACGGCTGTAGCATATCTACCTGACGGGAATTACTCGTATAGCGCCGGGGGGAAAGTTCAAAAAGCCGACGGCGTCGCCAAGGCGAACTTTACAGTGCGTGGGACAACTTATATAACTGTTAGATTGATATCAGCAGGTTACATTCCAAAGTTGCCGTAATTTTTTCTTTTAGTATCTCGGCAGGAGACAGTAGCGTTCCGAGTTGCCGATATCTCCAAAAACAAGACATCGAACCGTGCAGGCAAAAATGGTCCTGACCGTCTGGCATTTTAGCCGGCTTTTTGGCTATTCGTCATTCAGCATGACTTAGGGGAATGTGTTTGAAGCAATGGCATGGTTGTTTAAAGGGAGAAGTTATTCCTTGTCCAGGTCTTTGATGAGGTCTTCAACCGAGTCGAAGGTCTTTACTCGCCCAGCCTTGATATCCTCATCAGCCTCGCGCTCGCCTTCCTGCCACCTCTTTGTCCAGAAGTAAGCCTGGCTCTTATCTACTAGCTTCTTGGGTATCAGCACAGCTCCTTCG